>CAZJAM010000062.1:0-8665 GCA_964544095.1 uncultured Anaeroplasmataceae bacterium
TGACATTTTTTATGGGGGATAAAATAAAGTAAAATGTGGGGAAAAATTTAATATGAATAGTAGAGAGAGGTTTTTTATGAAATATTTTAATGTTAAACAATTAGATCAAACGGATTGTGCATCAGCATGTCTTGCTACAATTTCTTTGTACTATGGGCTTGACCTTTCTATATCAAAAATAAGAGATCTATGTGGGACTGATATAAAAGGAACAAGTGTTGCTGGTTTGGCAACATGTGCTGAAAAACTAAACTATGAAGTAAAATGTGCGAGAATAGATAAAAGTAGGTTTTTGAATTCAAAACTTATTTATCCATTTGTTGCGCATGGAATACATGAAGGGCTAAGCCATTTTGTAGTTGTATATAAATTTACTAAAAACTATGTGATAGTTGGAAATCCTGCATCTTCAGAGAAGAAGATGAAAATAGACAATTTTATGGATTTTTTTGATGGGGTAATTGTTTTACTAAAACCTAATTATAATTTTATATGTGGGAATACTACAGGTAAATCAATGATTTCAAGATTTATAAAATTATTGTTACCACACAAGAGATTAATGATTTATTCAATAATTGCAAGTGCATTTTTAACATTACTTGGAATAGCCTCTAATTTTTTTAATCAAATACTGATAGATGATATACTACCTTATAATCTAAAAAGTCAGCTCAATATATTCTGCTTAGGTTTTTTGATTATAGTATTACTAAATATAACGCTTGGAGCTATTCGTCAGCATATTATGCTATATCTTTCGCAAAAGGTGAGTATCAATATAGCAGTTGGATATTTTAAACATATGTTAAGACTTCCATTTGGATTCTTTTCAACAAGAAAGACTGGAGACATCCTTGCAAGGTATCAAGATGCAGGAACAATAACAAATGTATTAACGTCAATTGCATTATCCTTATTAATGGATTTAATACTTGCTGTCGGTACGGGGATAATACTTTATTTTATGTGTCCGAAGTTGTTTGCAATAATAGTTATTTTAACATTGATAAATGTATTGCTTGTGTATATATTTAAAAAACCTTATAAGAAAATTAACGAAATACAAATGGAACAAAATTCCAAATTATCATCATCAATAATTGAATCATTAGAAGGAATAGAAACGATAAAGACAAATATGCTTGAAGAAGACAGGCTTATTGATATTGAAGAGAAAAATGTAGATGTACTTAAGACTGGATTTAAAGAAAATGTATTGTCAAATGGTCAAAGCGTGATTTCAAATTTAATATCTGCATTAGGAAACATTGCGATTATTTGGATTGGGGCAAGATATGTAATGGATGGTGAAATTACGCTTGGACTTTTAATGTCATTTATGTCTATGACAAATTTTTTTATGTCGCCTATTGGAAGAATAGTAGGGCTTCAGCTTCAGATTCAAGAATCTGAAATTGCATCAAAAAGACTTGCAGAACTTTATGATACTAATGAAGAAGACATATTCAAAAAAGATGATGCCGTATTACAAGGGAACATAGAAATTAAAAATCTTGAGTTTTCATATAATAATATGGAAAAAATCATTAAAGGTATCAATTATAAAATAGAAGAAAATAAGAAAATAGCGATAGTTGGTCAGTCAGGCTCTGGCAAAACGACGTTTGTGAAATTATTATTTGGGCTCTATATAAAATACGCGGGAGAAATACTTTATGATGATAAAGCACTAAATGATATAGGTCTTTATAATATAAGGAATAATATTTCTTATGTGTCTCAGAATGTAAATCTTTTTTCTGGAACAATAAAAGATAATCTTAAAATGGTAAATGAAAATGTTACAGATGATGAAATAGTAAAGATACTTAAAGTACTTGGGTGTGATTTCGTATTTAAGATGCCTTCAGGAATAAATACATATTTAGAGGATAGGGGGTTAAATCTATCTGGTGGAGAAAGACAAAAACTTGCCATAGCAAGGGCTGTAATAAAGGATTCTAATATTCTTATTTTAGATGAAGCTACATCTAATCTTGATTTTATTTCAGAAGCAAAGATATATGATGCACTTTTCAATCTTCCAAGAAAAAAGACAATGATTTTCATAGCTCATAGAATGTCATCTATAAAAAAATGTGATGAAATAGTTGTGTTTGATAAAGGAATAATTGTTGAAAAAGGAAGCCATGACAAGTTAATAGAAAACAAAGGAACATATTATAAATTATGGACATACCAGAACGTGTATGAAACAGAAAAAGTAGTTGAAAAGGAGACTATATATGAATAAGGAAATAGAAGTTGATGACAATAGGACACTTAAACTCACAAATGTATTGTCAAAGAAAATCATTTTAAACGATATTGATAATAATCAGTTTTTAAAATTCTTAAAAGATTATGATGATTATATAAAAAATAATAATTTAAAAACTAAAGGACCACTTGTGATGTCTACAAATATAATAGGTCAGGATGAACAAAAACTTGCGTTAAAGTTAATGAGGCAGCTTACTGATAAATTTACCCCTGTACCTGGATATGAATTTAGTACTGAAATAAAGACACCACCATGTGTGTTTTCTCATTTCGAAGGAAAAGAAGAAAATTCTAGAATAGCAAGAATGAAAATGGAAGTATATGCCTATGAAAAAGGCTATATATTGGATAACCTTTGTTATAGTGTGTTGATATATAAAGATGAAGTGGTTTCTAAAATAGATAATTTCATTCCAGTATTAGGTAAAGAATGATGAAAATATATAGTATTGAAGAATTAAAATCATCAAAAATCTTATACGATAAGAATCCGCCGAAATTCTTATTTTGGATATTATTCTCAATATTTTCTTTTCTGATATTTATAATAATACTTTCTTGCTTTACCTATAAGATTGAGGTGGTAAAATCAACCGCAATATTAATGTCAAATAATAAAACGTCTGTCCAAAGTAAAGTTTCAGGAAAGATATCTGAGGTATATGTAAATAATGGGGAAATGGTATCAAAGGGTAGCGTTTTATTTAAAATAGATGATACTGAAACATATGCTCAAATGGAGGTATATAAGACAAAGTCTGAATTTTTAGACGATTATATAGAAAATTACAATACGTTGATACAATTTCTAAATTCATTTGACATTGATGAAATTAAAAATTGTAATCCATATACATCAGGTTATTTTTACTATCAATATGAGTCAGTATATAAGACGATTGCCGCATCAGAAGTGGGAGAAAGACAAAGCATAATTGATCAGTATATTGAATCTTATTATCAAACTATATTTCAGTATCAATATGAATATCTATCCAATAAATCTCAGGAAGAGTTATACGAATCTATCTTAGATTCATATAAGGTATATGCCACTTCTTCAGGATATGTAAATTACAATACTGATATTTACTCTGGTCTTGTGGTAGATCAGAATGTAATAGGAACAATATCAGAGAAAGTTACTGAGGATAATGCTGAACTTGAATCGTATGTTTCAGTATCATGTAGAAATTTTATTGATATTGGGGAAATTGTGGAAATGGCAGTATCCGGACTTTCTCAATCAAAATACGGAACACTAAAAGGGAAAATAAGTTATATAGGCCAGGACTATGTAACCATAGATAACAATATTTATTATCTTGTTAAAATAATACCTAATTCTATAAGTATGAAAGAAAATATCATACTTAAAAATGGTCAGGCCGTTGAGGTAAGAATCAAGTATGATGATCTTACGTGGTTCGAAGGGTCTATGAAAAAGATAGGTATTATTAATTAATTTGTTAATAGCAGTAGAACTGTTATTATAGAATCAGTATATTAGAAGGAGGAATTTAAAATGACTGATTTATATTTTAATTCATCCGAAATATTCGGAACAAATTTTCAAGAAAGGAGATTAACCAAAAGAGCCAAAAAGGCCATGGTAAATGAATTAGTACTTCCAGAGGATTCATATGAAATGACATATGAAGATGAGTGTGAAACAACTGGTGGGAATTATTTTGTTGGTATAAATATGTCTGCAACACAAACACGAGGATTTTATGAATGGGTTTTAAGTAAATCACAAGGTTCAGGTTTAACAGGTACGGCCTTAATGGGATTTGCTTTTGCGTGTTTTAAGTGTACACCATATTATTCTGCTCTAGCATCAGCGGTATCTGCAATTCCTGTTGTTGGATGGGCAGCATTAGTAATTGTCGGAGCTTCCGCAGTTTCAATTGCAGGCACTATATTTTATCATGGAAGGAAAAATCAAGCTTTTAGATTAGGATTTAATGTTAAGACTTTTTGGGGAATTCCAAGAGGAGTAAGCTTTATTTGTGAATAACAATGAATGAAATTAAAGATATGACAGATGAAGAATATTATGATTATTGTAAAACTGGATTTTCCTTTTTTACGAGTTTCCTATTTTTTCCGGCAGTATCATTCATATTGATGGTTTTTGGTTATACCAAAAAAGAAAGCACTATTTTTGAAATGGTGCTTTTATGCCTGACCATGGTGAGTTTTTTGAGACGCCTATGGTTTTTAAGAAAACACAGAAGATATATAACAGATAAACAATTTTATTTTCAAAATGTGTCTTATGTTGTTTGCTTGTTAATAAGTGTTATTTGTGGTTTCTTTGTGAAAATGACTGTAGAAGATGGTAAAACTGTGTTAAATGGATTTTTCCTAAATATTTATATTATCCCTATAGTTATTATCTATGAATTTGTTGTTGCATGATTTATGATAAAAACAGCTAAAAGTACAGGCAAATTAATAAGGCCAAAATGGGAAGAACTTAATTCTATAGATAGTGAAAAAAATGAGTGAAGTAATTGCTTTGGTATTTATAATATATAATTGGTAAATGCTATATTTTAGTTAATAAGATAATCAAATGAGTTGAATGCGGTTAAAAAAATGTCTGCAGTTCCATAAGAGCTGCAGATGTTTTTTTATCATTGATTATATTTGATGATTTTCTAAAAACTAACATATATAATGAATATAAAAGGCTATACTAATAATATATTATAGTGTAGTATATAATCATAAATAAGAGTGCTTAGGTGCTCAACTTGAAATCAAAATGCTTTCATTTTATTCTTTTCACTTTAAAATAAAGTGGTTTTGTTATATATTTATATTGGTGAGGTAATAATATGAAGCAAAAAAAAGAAAAGGTATGTTGGTGTGGGTCTGGAGAGCCTTATAAGCATTGTCATTGGTTATTTGACCAAAGACTTGAAGCTTATAGAAAGGATGGGTATGTAATACCTACCCACAAAATGATTAAGAATCAAAAGGATATTGATGGTATCAAGGAAGCAGCTGTAATAAATAATGGTCTTTTAGAACTGGTAGAGAAAAATATTAAAGCTGGAATGTCTACTGAAGATATTGATGATTTATGTGCAAAATATCTTAAGGAGCATAATGCCCATTCAGCTGATTTTAATTATCAAGGATATCCTAAAAATATTTGTACTGCAGTAAATGATGTTATTTGTCATGGTATTCCAAGAAAAGATGTAATATTAAAAGATGGAGACATTATTAATGTAGATGTTACAACAGAATATAAGGGATATTATGCTGATGCATCTAGAATGTATTTAATTGGTAATGTTAAAGAAAACGCAAAGAGACTTGTAGATGTTACTAAAGAATGTTTAGAGGAAGCAATTAAATCAATTGTTCCTTGGGAAACAAGAGTATCTGATATTGGTAAAGTAATTGAAAAAATTGCTCATAAAAATGGATATTCAGTAGTAGAGGAATATTGCGGCCATGGTGTTGGATTTAAGATGCATGAAGATCCATATATCTTACATTATGATGAACATCAAGATCGTGAATTAATAGTACCTGGTATGGTGTTTACTATTGAACCTATGATTAATGAAGGGAAAAAAGGTATAAGATTTAAATCTGGTGATACTTGGTCATCATATACAGTTGATGGAAAACTTTCAGCACAGTGGGAACATACAATTGTAATTAATTATGATGAATCAGTTGAAGTAGTATCAGCATAATAAATATTAGAGATAGATTATTAAAGGTTAACCTTAAAATTCTATCTCTTTTTTTAGTAAAAATGCATATAATCTCGCTATATATATAGTGAGGTGGTAATAATGAAAAAAAGAATAGTAGTAATATTTATTATATTATTATTTATTTTAGGAATATATAAGGAAGTTAAAGCAGAAGATAATACTACTACATTTGAAACATATGTTCATGGTGAATATATGGATGAAGATTATTTCTATGATGGAGACGTGTTGTTCGCAAAATATGATATAAGTGGAAATAACTTTGTATCTTTTAGTGGATATTCAGAGGAAGAAGTAGAGTTTTGTATGTCAGTATCTGATATTGATTTAGATGATATAAGATATTTTAGCGACTATCAAAATTTTAATTTTTCTGGAAGCCCCTATACCGGCTCATTTGATGTGGTATATAATGTAGGGGAATATAAATGCCTTTATATAATGAAATATGTAGAACTTGATGCATATGAAGGTATGAATGAGTTAGATGGTATTAAGGTTTCAATTACCATTAATAATCTTAATGTTCAAACATTTGATACACGCTTTTATGTAACATATAATAAAGAGGTTAATACATACGGAGAAAAGTATGATGTTAATGATACATCTATATTTAATGTTAAATCAATTTCTCAAAAATATAGTATAAAACTTTATAGTGATGAGTATAGTGGTAATGAATGCAAGGAAGGAAGATACAAACTTACCTATAAAATATATGATGATTTAGGGAATGAAGAATATTATAATGTATTTATAAATGTTTTATACGATAAGGATAAAAGCCCTAAAATAATAGATAATGGAATGCCTGATGTATTGGATATAACATCAAATATTACCCTATCTAAAATAAAGGAATATTTTATAGCTATAGATTCAGATTCATCTGATATTACTAAAAATATAATTTTTGAAACAGATTTTAATGAGGATAATAAAGAAATAAAGGAATATTATATAAAAGCCACTATAATAAATTCACAAGGGTATGGAGATTGTTATATAAAAACATTTAATATCGATGATTTAAGTGCACCAACTATATTAAATAATGAGATTACATGTTCATATAACAAATTATATGAAATAACGAATATTATTGATCTTATTGGTGTAGAGGATTATACAAGTTATACTTATGAGGTATTAAATGATTATTATACTAAATCATATAATGTAATAGGTAAATATGCATTAAAGCTTAAACTTATAGATAAGTTTGATAATTTAGCTGAATATGTTATATGGATTAATGTGGTTGATGATATAAAACCATATGTTTTATCACGAAATATAAAAACAACTACAAGTCGTATATTAAGTGATGATGATATAGAAGAATCTTTAATAATTAGTGATAAAACAAAATATAAATGCACTATATATTTAGATAACTATAAAGATAATTATAATAAAATTGGAGAATACTTAATAAGTGTTGATGTAGTGGATTCATTTGATAACAAAACTACAGTTTATCTTTATATAAATGTGGTTATTGAAAATGATATATTTTGTATAAATGGTCTTATTAAAACATATAATAATAAATCATATTCTGAAGAAGAACTTATTATTTTATTTAGAGGACTTACAGATTATGATTATGATACAGAATCTATAAGTTCTATTGATTCACTATATTTTAAAACACCTTTTGATCCAGGAAGGTATGAAATATCACTTACAACAACTTCTACTGATGGTCACGAGTATTATGAGGTATATAGAATAATGGTTATAGAAAGTGATGAAGAAGATAATAAAGAAATAGGTAGTAGATTTGATAATTTTAAAGAAAGTTTCTTAGAAGGAATATTAAGGTTGTTGATGTTGTTATTTAAGTTCCTATTTTAATGCTTATAATGTATCTTTTTAAAAAACTGTGCTATAATTTCTATAAATTGGAGTGATAATATGTACGATGATATTTGTGCAATCGCAACCCCCTATGGTGTTGGAGCATTATCTATTATTAGATGTAGTGGAGAAAATTCAATAAAGCTTGTATCTAATATATTTAAAGGTAAGGATTTAACAAAAGTAAATCCTAATACTATAAATTATGGCTATATTTTAAATAACGGAGAAATAGTTGATGAGGTTATGGTATCTGTATTTCATGCGCCTCATTCGTTTACTGCTGAAAATTCATGTGAGATTTCATGTCATGGTGGAGTATTTAATACAAACAAAGTGTTAGAAACACTTCTTGATGCGGGGTTTAGAATGGCAGAGCCAGGAGAATTTTCAAAACGAGCATTCTTAAATGGTCGTATTGACCTTACAGAGGCTGAGGCAATTATGGATTTGATTTCATCATCAAATGATATAGCGCATAAAAGCGCAATATCGTCTCTTAGAAGTGGTACAAGAAATCTTGTTAATTCTTTAAGAGAGGATATATTTGAGGTTATTGGAAAAATAGAAGTAAATATAGATTATCCTGAGTACTATGATGTAGAAGTTATGACAAATGATATAATATTACCTCCATTAAGGAAAATAATAGAAAGACTTGATGATATAATTAGGCATTCATATATATCAAAAATGGTAATACACGGTATAAAGACTGCCATTATTGGGCGTCCAAATGTTGGTAAGAGTAGTGTATTAAATATGTT
>CAZJAM010000063.1:0-8283 GCA_964544095.1 uncultured Anaeroplasmataceae bacterium
CATTATTTTTATTTAAATTATATACTTTATATACATTTGCCAATTCTATCATATTTACTCTCCGAAATTTCCGTTTATTCCATAAAGTTCAATACTATCACTTTCTGTATAATTCTTTCTAGGCCATTTTGCATCTTTAAAAACTGTAGCTTCAGTTTTTATTTTGATTGTATAACTATCAGAAAAATTATAATTTGGAATAGTATAAATTACATACATTCTTTTAGTTATTGATCCAATATTTGGTGAAATCATTGCCCCATTTTTCCATTTAGTAAATTGATAAAAGAAATTAATGGAATGATTATTTTTAGCACTTTGTTCTTCTTTATCTCCATTGGTATTAAGAATAAGATTTATATTGCTATAACTCTCGGTATAATCAAATGATAGCCCACCTTCAATACCTGCATTTATACCTATACTAGATGTTCCAGCTTCACCTGAAATATTAACTCCAACTCCAAAGTTTTTTGACATAGAGCCACTTGCATCCTCTGATGCTTCCGTAGATTGTACAAAAGTTGATTTTTGTGTCGAATAGAAGTCAACATCAACACTTAAAGATTTATTTCTAAAGAAGTAATATTTACCCTGTTTTCCTACTGATGATATTTGACCTTCTATTAAAAATATATAAAACGCATTATATGTGTTATCAGTATTTTTTATTACTATTTTATAAGTTGCTGCCCAAAGCCCTACTGTTCCATATATAGTCTCTTTATTAGATACAATATTTTTTAGTCCACAACTTTTATCCGAAACATATGTTAACCCATCTACTTTATAGCCTTTTACAGTTACTTCACTTGATTTAGCTTTCAAATTATTAATGTTTGAAAATAATAGTATTAAAGTAACAGCATAGAGTAAAAATATGCTTCTTTTAATCAATTTTTTCATTACCTTTTCCTCCTGTGATTTTGGGAGGATTAAAGGATTATGCGCATTAGTAAACTCTCCTTCGTCCACCCAATAATAATAATAATAATGGGCTTTGTCAAGAGTAATGTGAAGTTTTTTGACAAAATAATGGCCACCTTACAACAGGTAGCCATTATAATAAATCTATAAATTTAAAGTTTGATTGTTTAATTGAAAACTTCAATAAATCGGTGGTTTGGTTGATTATCAACGAACCAATCAAGCACCTATTTTAAAGAAACCAATGTTTTTTAAATCTAATTATATTTCTTTGATTTCTTCTTAATTATAACAATTCCTGCAGTAACTAATGCGATTAATAATATTGCGCCAAGAACTCCACCAATAATATATCCACTATTTGATTTTTTAATTGTTTTATATGTAGCTTCAATAACCATATTATTTGATGGCATTTCTATTGTTAATTCTGGATTTGTTAAATCAATTCCTGTTGTATCAATACCTTCAATAATCCACTTATCAAACTCTTTTCCTTTTTTTGGAGAGTCTGCAGTAATAGTAACACTATCCTTATAGTTAGCTGTTTGGTGAGTTGATGTTCCATTAGTTATTGTAATAGCATAATCTATGTCTTTATATGTTGCCTCTACACTAATATTATTAGAAGGCATATAGAATGTTAAGTCTTCTTTTGTAAGATCAAGTTCATCTGTAACTCCTGTAATTACCCAACTAACAAAAGCCTTACCTGCTACTTCTTTTGGAGTTATACTTATGATTTCATTTTCAAGTGCTTCGCTTGATGTAAATGTGTTTACTAATACATTTGCAGTAGTCGATGAAATATCATATCTTGATGTTTTAAGATTATCAAATATAGTATATACCCACTCTATTCCATCACTATTAGAATCATAATTAGTCACATTTCCGTTTAACAATATTTCAACGAAAGTTCCATCATCTAATGTTGCCCAAGTATAACCGCTTGTTAAAAGATTAACGCATAGATAAGCCTTATATTGTGTATTTTCTTCGAATGTATAAGCGTTATCTACTTTAGTCCAATTGTTAGTAGTAGTATCATATTTCAACCATTCTACGCTTAAACCATTATTATATGGATCTTTTCCTAATGTTCCTTCATATTTTGCATGAACATCATATGATGGTGTTTCACCAACAATAGGCGTTTTTATATAATATTCTGGTGTTACAGGTATTCCATAACATGCAGTGTACTTACAAGATTTAGTTATAGATACACTACCTCCTAAGGCATCCCAATCTATATAGCAATCATCATTATCTTCATATAACCAACAATAAAATGCTTGCCCCTCAGGTAATTTTCCATCTACTGATAAATCTACTTTAGTTTGGTATTCAACATATTGTGTAGTAATTTTTCCTGCAATATCAATTTCTACCTTATATTGGCTTTTCTTAAATGTTGGTGAAATAAAAGTAGTTTGTTCTCCAACAATTATATAGTATCCTTTTTCATCTTGATTTACTACAACATCTCCAACACTTACAACCCACGTATCTAATTCATAGCCTGTATTAGGGTTTGCGGTAAGCTTTAAATAAATTTTATCTCCTGTTGAAGCTTTAATAGTAGATGAAGTTGAAGTTGAAGATATGGTAGATATTTTATTTCCATCAGCATCATAATATGCAGCACCACTTGCAATCTCTAAATTTACTTTGGCTTTTTTAGCTGTAAAAGTATGGTATGTTCCAATATAATTATCTTCTATAAAAATCCAACTAGATTCTTCTCCATTAATTATTGGATTTACATAACCTAAAGAACCACCTTCACTACTCTTCTTTATTGATAAATACTCACCATGAAGATTTATCCATATAAACACTGTATATGTATTACCTTCTACAAATGTATAGGCACTATTTATTTCAACTAACTCATCTGTTCCATCATATGTTCCTATACACCATATAATATCTTTTTCTTCAATACCAAAATAATAATCATTAATTTCTTCTATTAAAAATGAAGGATTTTCACCTGCATATATTTCAGGAATTACAAAGCTTGGCTCTACTCTTAGTAAATAATGGGCTTGAACTATATATGTTATTGACTCATCATCAAATGCGACTTTAAAGGCTGTGTCAACCGAGTCTCCTGCAGCATTAGTCTTTTCAAAAGTTTTTAAATCATAAGTTTTATTGCCATATTTAACTTGCCAGCAACAGAATTCCATATTATTGTTATTAATAATTAGAATGCTGTTAGTATTTAAGATGTATTCACTATTATACTCTACTGTTGCAGTATCGGATACCATATCCCCAGAATCATTTACATAATTTACTTGTATATTGAATTCTTTTATAGTTGCAGTTGCGACAACAGCAACAGGATTTGAAGGCATTATAAATGTAGCTTTTGAAGAATTCGTTTCATCAACTACAACATTAATAATATTACCAGATGGTTCTACTACAGTCCATGTTGGATTATAACCTTTAGTATAACTAAGAGTTACAGTATCTCCACTTAATGCACTAGATTTATCAATAGTAATATTTGAATCATCATTTTCATTAGATATATTATAATAAATTTTTGATACAGTGCATCCACTATGTGAACAAACATATTGTGTGCCTATTCCAGTATAGTTTTCATCTTTTACAAATTCATGTGCGTCATAACCTTTAGTTACAAGTTCTCCACAAACAGAACAATTAATATTTGTCGTACAATCTCCATCATCATCCTCTGCAGTATGACCATCATTAACTGTAATACAGTAAGTAGTTACATTTCCTGCACTATCATATGCAAGAATTTCTTGTTCCATTGTTGAAGGATTTATTTCAATAGTATATGGTTCATCTTTATTCACAGTTATAGAATTTGATTGTCCATTAGCATCTACCATTGTCAATCCTAAATCTGTAATAGTTATTGTTTGTTTACCGCAATAAGTTTTACCATTTTCTACACCACTTATAACAGGTGCCTCTGTATCCACATAAATATACTCCCAAAAATTAAGATATGTAATGTGACCTACGCTATCAGTAAGCCTTGCATATAATGCTAATTGTTTACCATTTGACTCATCGGCAAATACAATTGGATTTGTATATACACTAAAATCAACACTCTCAAGTTCTTCAATTGTATAATATCTTTCACCAACAAAATATTCAATTTTTACATCATCACTATCGTCAGTTGCTGTAATACGGATGGTCGCTTTATTATAAGTTGGATAATCCTTCATATCTATAGTATCATTAAATTCAGTTGAACCATCACCATATTTAATCTCATTTTGACCTTTATATAAGTTTATAACTCCAGTAGGAGATGTTGTATCTTCATATGTTGTAATTGCTATATCCACAAATGAAGATGAATAATCAGTTTTATAATCACCATTTGCTTGTTCATTAAATACACGAAGTGTATAACTACCTACTCCAAGGCTTTGTGGAATATATACTTTTGCAGTTCCACTTCCGCTACTTTTATCTACTTGACCGTAATATAAAATATTACCATCAGTATCTAAAATCATTGCAGAAATATATTCATTATCTCCAGTTTTAGCTCCACTATATGTAACAGTCACTGGATTTCCAAGTCCTACATTTGTTTTAGTACTATCAACGCTTGCCGAAAAATTTCTTGTATCATCTAAAAATGTTAACTTCCATTCATCACTAGAAGATTCTCCAACTGCAGTTAATGCATTCTTTCCGCTACCACTAACTTTACCATCTTTTGCATCAGATTTATAAAGAATCTTTGTTGTATCAAGTGTAAATGCAGGTCTTACACCTTCTCCATTACTCCAACGTACACTAGATCCATTAGTAAGTTTCCATTGATCACCAACATAAACATATGAATAAATATTAGGTGAATATACATTATTACTTTGAGCTGTTGTATATTTTCCAGATTGTCCAGTTCTAAACCAATAATCCTCACAATCACCATCTTTATTTGTAATAAGACTTGATTTAAGATATTGTTGTAGTGTTTCATCACTATATATTGTATTGAAATCACCATAGTAAGTGTATAAATTAGTGCTACTATTATAATCGCACCAAGCAGACATAGGGAATACATATGCATCTATATCTTTTCTACCTCTACTACTACTCTCATCCATACTTTCAGCAGATAGGGTTGTTTGTTTTATTGCGTTTCTTTCATTATCAGTAAATAGTGTATTATCTCCACTATAAAAACCTTCCATTACTCTTTTTAGTAAACTATCATAATCATTACCATTTTCATCATTTGCATAAAAATACATACCATATTCATCATTAAACCATGATTTTCCTAGTAAATATTTTGAGAATACATACCCATCATCGTTCATCGCAACCCATGGTACATCATATTGTGTCTCACCAGATGTATAAGCACCATAATAAAATACATCACCCTTTTTAATAATATTATCAAAATTTATTGATTTTACACTACTTGTTTCAGTAGTAGGTTCACTATCTTCTGCAAATGCAGAAGTCATAGTACAAATAGCACCTATTATTGTTATTAATAAACATATAATAATCTTTTTTATTTTCATTTCTTCTCCTCCAACTTAGTTATACTGTTTTTACTAAATCTATTTACTCCTTGTTTTAATAAATCCATTTGAGATTTTAAAAAGTATTCATTTTCAAACATTGCGTAATGTACACATGAACGTACAAACATAAAAATAAATGATGTTAAAATATCTACAGGCAAATTTATTTTAGATTCAAGTACTTTTGCATATTCATAGTACCTTTTACTTACACCCTCAAAAAACTTCTTACCCTCTTCTATGTATTTAGGATGGGTATATATTTGATACATAAGTCTATATTTTTTACCATGTTCTTTCGCAGTCCAATATGGTACTTCATCAATAAATCTTTCTATATCATCAAAATTTTTAGGAGCTTTTTTCATAAAATCTTCTTCTACTTTTGCCATAGAATATGCTGTAGATTCTACAATAAGTTCATCAAGATCTTTAAAATACAAATATAGATTTGCAGGTGTACAACCACATGCTTGAGCTAATGCTTTTATGCCAGTTCCGTTAAAACCATTTTCGGCATAGCAATCAAAACATTTTTCCATAATTTCAGTTTTTCTTAAACTTTTTTGTTGTTCATTTAGTCTTGCCACTTTATACCTCCTTAAATTTTAATTAATAAATGAATAATCATTCATTAATTTATCATACTTTACAATCAAAATCAATATCACTATAAATTATTATTAAAAAATAAAGTAAAAAGGACTGACTTAATTGTATCAGTCCTATATATCTATTTTTTGTTTTGTTTATATATTTCAATTAAATCGTCAATTGCCATCTCTGGTGCCATTGTATGAAACATCAAATAGTTTATTTTCATTCTTTCATATGGTGCTTGTTTGTATATTTTTTTGCTTTTTTCGTCTTTATAGTAATGCCAATATCTGTAAATATAGCCAATCCAATAGATTTCATCTTTGGTCGCAAGCGTTCCACTCTTTTGTAAAACATCACCACATTCGTCTAAATCAAGAAATGTTTGAATTTTGTTATTTCATTTAACCAACTACACTTCTTAATTAAAGTATATTCCAAAAGACAAATTCTTCAAAAGTTTTGGAATTACAAGTCAGAAACTTTTACTATTATTCATCAATATCCTCGATTTTTTCTCTAAGTAACAAAAAAAGTACTGATAACAATGTATCAATACTTGATTTATCTAATGGAGCAATAGACGGGGATCGAACCCGTATCATCACATTGGCAATGTGAAGTACTAGCCATTGTACTACTACTGCATGTCTTAGATGATTTCTATTATAATACAAAAAAACTTTTTTTCTAGATGTTATTTTAAAAAAATTAATATTTTCTACCTAAATTTTAAATAAAGATAGAAAATATTAATAATTTAACAATCTACCATAATCATTCCATTCACCATATAGTTTTCCCTCTTTTGTTTTTTCTATAAGATGTTCTAATGATTTTTTATATTGAATTTCATTCCAACCTTTATAAAATGTCACATTATACGCTCTAACTCTTTGATAAAGTTTTGGAAATCTTTTAAATTTAGAATATATTCTATTTTCCTTTAATATTCTTATTAAATCAGGATCCATTTTAAAATTTCTTAAATTCAAATCTGGCAATACTTTTTTCCCATCATCAGTCATAAGATTTAATTTAATTAATCTTCTTGCACGTTCTTTATTAAGCTCAGTCCAAGGACTATTTTTCTTTCTAGGAGTAAACTTAGAATACATTTGTCCATCCATATTTTTCCATATAGAATCAATCCAACCAAAACATAATGCTTCTTCTACAGCATCAAGATAATAAAACACATTACTATCTTCTGGCTTACCTCTTTTAAGTTGTACCCAGCATTCTTTTTCTTTCAAACTATTCTCTATAAGCCACGCTCTAAAATCAGCTCTTGTTTTTAAATCTAATATATTTTGCATATTATTATGATTTATAGTTCTTTATATTTAGCTTCTTCTTTTTTAGAAGTTAAATCACGATAATAAACACTATGTTCATCAGCTGCTTCTTTATCATCATGTACTTCTTCAACATTTATATTTGTTTTCTCTGCTTTTACTCTTGGCTTATATTCTTCTAAATAATCTCTATTATTAATATCAATACCAAACTTATCTTCTAAGTCTAGATGTCCAAATAATGTTTGACTTGCAGATAAAAGGTTACGAGTATTCTTTTCTCTTGTATCTAAATGTAGGCTTTGAACTTGATAATTATTATCATCACCCTTAATTATATCCTCTACTCTATCCATGTATAATGTGTTTTTATACATCTTCTCTACTTTGTTAACTATTTTTTTCATATATCTTTTCTCTTTAATATACGAATACATATGAGTAAACATATCAGTCCATGGACGAGATGCATGAATTTTTTCTATTTGTTTATAAGATTCTCTTAACTTAATTAAATAATTTTCATTAACCTTATCATTAACAAATGATTTGTTTACATCACGTTCTTTATTATCTAATAATTTAGGTTTATTATTTAATCTATTTGAAGCCTCTAAATAAGCTTTTTTAGCTTCATTAAATTTAGCTTTACTATCAAGATTATCTAGCTTTACTTCCTTTTTCTTCTCATATACATTAAATTTAAATATATTTTCAAAGAATAATGTAAATTCTTTTTTATCCATTCCACCAAACTCTGGCAAATCGATATCAACATAACTCTTATATATATTATTAAACAAGCTTACAAATGAAGATGTAAATCTTCGTAACTCATCAGGAGTAAAATCTATTAGATTATCTTTATTTTGTGTATCATAATTATATATATGATATAA
>CAZJAM010000064.1:0-8113 GCA_964544095.1 uncultured Anaeroplasmataceae bacterium
TGAAAAGGATCTAAAAAGATAAGCTTATTAAGTCATTATTACTTATATTTTTTTCTTAATCTAACTTTTTTAACTACATTTTTTAAAACTAATTAAATTTCAAAAAAGCCAGTATTATCAAGGCTTTTTTGAAAATCATAATTTATAGAACTGTTGAAGGCATAAACATATAAAAATGTTTTAAACAAAAAATTGGCAAGTTAATGCCAATTTAAAAGTTAAAATTTATTACTATATTTTCTTATAAAGTTTTTTGACTCTTTAGCAAATTTTTCATGCTCACCATTTTTCTTAATAGAAAATTCCTTTTTTATATAATTTGAAAGATGAAGTGAAACTTTATACGCACCACTTATGTTCAAATGATTAACTTCCCCCATTGAAGTTTCAATATTTAAGTTTGCCGTGTCAAAATTTGAATAATCAATATGCTTTTCACCTTTATCCTTAATATATGATGTAATTTCATTTAATACAGTTTCATTTAAATGATTAAAAGCTGGTAGAGTTATAAATAAAACCTCGGACCCTTTACCTTTAATAACATCTAGCATTTGATTCATTATTTGCTTATTTTCTTCTAAGAAATGTGTTTGCCTATTCTTTTTCTTGTAATCAGATTTTCCCGAATATTTTGATTTTTTCATCTTATATCCATGACGTTTTGATATAGTATCAGTTTGAGCTTTTTTAATCCAGAAATCATGATTATAATAAAATCTATCAAATATATTCTTATATTCAATAAGCTCTTCACTCTTAGAATTCGATACAGGATCAATAAGCATATCCGTTTCAATAACAACAAGTTTTGGGCTTTGATACTTGTATCCATCTTTTGTTATATTATAAACTCTTTTTACAGAAGCATATGCTTCTCCAGAATTATATCCTTTGAGACCTGTTTCATTAAATACAACATCAGGAATAACTCCAGTCTTCATATTAGAATTTCCTATATACCATATTTCACTATCTTTATATTCTTCATTTCTATATCCAATAGTTTGTTCTGTCCTTGCGTCATGCGATGGGCACATAGCCGCATAACATAAAAATTCTGCAACAACTAAAGCTAAGGCAATACATATTCTAATAATTCTTAAAGAAATCTTTTTCTTCATACTTCTCCCTCCTTTAGAACGCTGCATATTCTGGATCTACTCCAACATATGAAGCACCATAACATCCCATAAGTAATATAACTAAAACGACTATACTAAATGCCACCATTTTAACCCATGGGTTAAGATGCCAAACTTCTAGTTTTGGCATAAATTTTACAAGCACATTTATAGCACAAGCAATGATTGTAAATCCAAATAAAGCTAAAAGTTCTAATGTTCTTACAATAGATGTAATATTATTCTTACCATTGCCTACAAATAATGCCTTCATCATTCCTGCAAAATCAGATAATGTATTACATTTAAATATCGCAAGACCAATTACTACAATAACAAATGTTCTTAACCAAAGTACAAATTTTAATGCATAAGGTATTTTTTCCATTTTATTAATCTTATAATCGGTAAGCATTTCAAGCATAATAATTAGAAAATAATACATACCATATACAATATATTTAATACCTGCACCATGCCAAATACCACAAACAAGCCATACAAAGAATAGTGGTATAGCATTTATAATAATACCTTCAAGTATTTTAGGTACATGTCCATATGCTTTTTTAGAAATAGCCATAACTGGTTTAGATAGGGCTATAGGATAGAATATATAATCCTTTAGCCAAGCTCCAAGTGTTATATGCCATCTACGCCAGAATTCTGATACTGATATTGATAAAAGTGGTGTATCAAAATTCTTATGTAGTTTAATACCAAAGCATAACGATACTCCTTCTGCAAGTTTAATAAAACCTAAGAAATCAAAATATAGTTTAAACACATACATAACCATTGCGATTAGTATTGAGATTCTGGTGTAATCATTATAATTTTTAAATATAGGATCTACAAGCATTGCAATTCTATCAGATACAACTAATTTTAAAAATACACCAAACGCAATTGTAAGTAATCCATTAATAATATATTCATATGATGGATTATCTTCTTTAGTAAGCTGTGTTTGTACCTCATCATATCTATTAAAAGGACCTTCAAGCATTGAAGGAAGGTATCCTATAAATAATGCTACTTTAAAAATATTATTTTCAGCTTCATATTTTTCATTATAACAATCTACCATATATGATATTGCGATTAATGTATAATACGAAATACCAACGATTGGGAACCATATTGTCCATGAATAATCTTCAAATGTTTTATTAAGAAATCCAAGAGGCAAATGGAAATACTTTAAAGTCGCAAGCACTAATACAGCAATTATTACACCTGTTAGCATAATAATCTTATTATTCTTCTTATATTTCTTTTTATAAGTTTTTTTGTCTTCTTTAGATAATGTATCCTTTACTTCTTTAAAATCAAGAATATTTTTCTTCATAAGTCTTGTAGTGATATATGAAATCAATATCATTACAAAAACAAATATTGCCCAATAGCTTGTAAGTGCTATAATACCTGCAATAGATAAGATTAATAATATAGTCCATTTATATTTTTTAGGGAATACTAAATACATAGGAATCCCAATTATTAAAAACATTGCATATACCGCTAATGCAAATATAGTTGAAGTCATATTTTTTTCTCTCTTTTCGCTTTATTTTTTTAATACAAATGTGATTTTAACATATTAAGAAAAACATTTCAACATACGCACATATTTTAGTTGACTTATTTTTTAATTTTCATTAAATCTATCTTTTTTAATTATACAAATGTATTAATAAAATTGTTTTATTAATATAAATTAAAGAAATGCCTTTAAAAAAGACATGACTTCATATATTTAGAAGCCATGTCAATTTTGATTTAATTATTAGATAATATATCTTTAGGACTTTTTCTATAAAGTTAAAAGCCCAAGATTGAATTCTTGAGCATTAAATATTACTTTTTAAACATATTATCTTATATTTCCTATAAAAACATAATGTAATAAATTGGATAATATGTTATTTTATCCATCTTTATAATTTCTCTTTCATTACTTAATATATAACCTTTTGTCATTTTATAGTTATCATTTGATAAAATTTTAGGCAAAGCTTTAAAATTTTTATAATCTTTACCAGATTTTATTTCTAATGGTAACACATTTAAGGATTCATAATCATCAATTAAATAATCTACTTCTCCCACTTTTTTCCTATCATAATAATACAAGTTGTGATCATGTGCGTTTAATTCTTGTGCAACTACTGTTTCATAAACAGCTCCCAAGTTTACTCCAGTTTTATCATCTAATATTGCGTTTATATTATTTCTATAAAGAATACAAGTTAATAAACCCACATCATTCATATATAGCTTAATTAGATTCTTACTGCTTGATTGAATTAATGGAAATTTAGGTTCACTAACAGCTTTAGTTGCTAAAGATATACCCGAAGAAATGAGATATTCAAATTCATCAGCGTATTTTGTATATCTTACATCATCTATGTTTTCTATTTTTTTATATTGTATTCTTTTTACTTTATTTTCAATATTAGAAGGAATCATTTCATAGATTCTTTTTATCACTAATTTATTTTCTTTATCATATTTTGTTGCATCCTCAGAATAAAACCTAAGAATATCTTCTTGTATTTCTCTAATTTTCTTAACATTTTTTGTTTCAACAAATGTTTTAACAGCATCAGGCATTCCTCCAACATATAAATATGTTTTGAATAAATATAACATTTTATTATGTAAGGCCTCATCTAATGATGTTCCTTCAACAAAGGATTTTTTCATATAATTTAAAACTAATTCGCCAACAGAATTAGCTAGTAAAAATTCTTCAAAATCCATTGGATACATTTTCTTTTCAATTATTGACCCCATTGGAGTTAAGGTTGTTTTTGAAAGCGCAATGCCTAATTTTGAGCCACTACATATATATTTATATTTATTATCATTCCTTAATGGTTTTAGTAATGTTAATAATTCAGGATATTCTTGTATTTCATCAATGAAAACAATTGTGTTTTCTCTATCTTTAAGTTTATCTCCTGCAATTACGCTAAGTTCAATATAAAAAGATTCAACAGTTTTAACATTAGAAAATAGCTTATCACCAACTTTATCATCAGCCATATTAATTTCTATGTAATTTGCAAAATGCTTTTTTGACAATTCTCTTATTATATATGATTTACCAACTTGTCTAGCCCCATCAATACATAATATTTTATCTTCATTACCTGTTAAATATTCTTCTATATATTTTGAAATCTTTCTATACATTATAGTCACCTCCGCTTTTCCAACTTTATTATACACCAAAAAATACGCTTTTCCAACCAAAATCACACCTTTATTTTACGCTTTTCCAACCAATTTTAAAGAAATGCATACAGTTGTATAATTATCAATGGTTTGTTCATAGTACTTATTTATAATAAAAACCCTAAGTATTTCTAATCAAACTTAGGGTTTAATATTATAAATTTTTTATATTAAGATCTTAATGTGGCACCAAATTCCATTTCAAGTCTCTTCAAAATTGAATTGATAGTTTTATCAACATCTGATGCTTCAAGTGTTTTTGTTGAATCATTAAATGTTAATTTTACAGCTATACTCTTTTCATCATCCTTAACATTTTCACCAACATATACATCAAATACGCTTAAATCAGCAAGTGTCTTACGTGCTGTTTGACGAATTAAAGCTAAAATTTGTTCAGCTTCAATATCCTTTTTACAAACAATCGCAAGGTCACGTTCAATAGATGGGAATTTAGTTATTGCTTGATACTTAAATGGTTTATTTAATAATTCAAGGATTACATCTTCATTTAATTCAAACACAACCATTCTTGGATAATCATGATCCTTTAAGAAACGAGGATGTAATTCAGTGATAAATCCTATACATTTATCATCTGAATTAATTGATGCGCATCTTCCAGGATGGAAATTCTTATTTAGCTCTGTTTCCTTCTTATATGTAACATTATCTAGTCCAAGACGAGCAAATAGGTTATCAAGAATTCCTTTTACTAAGAAGAAATCAACAGGTGTTTTTTCCATTTGCCATAATGATGATGAATATAGGCCTGTTAAAGCTCCCGAAATTAAATTAATTTCTGATGTTGTATCATATCTCTTTCCAAGTTCAAAGAATTGAAGGTCATTAAATTTACGAGCTTTATTATATTTTATTGCTTCACATATTCCATTAAGCAATGATTGTCTCATTACAGCTCTATCTTCTGTCATTGGCATTAAAAGCTTAATTTCATCTGCTTTATAAGTTGTAAAATTATTTAAATCACGCTCGTTTATTAATGAATAAGTAACAGTTTCATTAAGTCCCATTCCAGATAATAGATATCTTACATTTCTTTCAAATCTTTGTTTCTTAGTAAGTACTCCCTTATCATTTGTTTTAGGGTTAACTGTTGGAATATTATTGTATCCATAAATTCTTGCGACATCCTCAATTATATGTTGATCCCAATCCTCAAGGTCCATACGACGTGATGGAATTTCAATATCATATGTGTTATTTGCAATACTATAATTATAAGCTAAGGCATTAAATATATCCTCTAACTCAGTCTTATCAAGTGATGTACCAAGTACTTTATTTACTTTATCTAGAGTAATTAAAACATGCTTTGGTTCATATTTCTTAGGGTTATTATTTGCGATTTCTTTTGAAATTTCAGCTCCGCATAATGTCTCTAAAAGATATAAGGCATAATCTAGTGCACGCTCTACTCTATCATAGTCAATCTTACGCTCAAAACGAGTTGAAGATTCACTCTTTAATTGTAATCTTTGTGAAGTCTTACGAATCTTTAATGGACTAAAATATGCAGCTTCAAGTGCAACGTTCATTGTATTATCTGTAACTTCTGTTGAAGCTCCACCCATAACACCTGCAACACAAAGTGGAGTTTCTCCATTTGTAATTACTATATCATCAGATGTAAGAACTCTATCTTGGTCATCAAGTGTCTTTAAAGTTTCTCCATCAACCGCATTACGAACTACAACCTTTGATCCTAGTTTATCAGCATCAAATGAATGAAGTGGTTGCCCCATTTCCATCAATACATAGTTTGTAATATCAACTACGTTATTAATAGGTCTAATTCCTGATGCGATTAAACGAGCACGCATCCATTCAGGAGATTCCTTAATCTTAACACCCTTTGCATAACCTAAAGTATATTTAGGGCAATCAGGAGTCTCTACTTTAACTGATATTGGATTCTTAATATCTTTAAAATTAGGTTTGTTATTCTTTACATTAACTTTTTGTCTTAAGGTTGCCGCAACATCAAATGCTACTCCTTCAATAGATAATAAATCTGATCTATTTGATGTAAGTTCTAAGTCATATACATAATCATTTAAATGCAAATAATCTAGCGGATTAGATCCAACTACTGCATCATCTGGTAGTAAATAAATACCATCTTTAAATTCATCTGGTACATATTTATCTTCAAATCCTAATTCTTGAAGACTACAACACATTCCATTAGATTCAATTCCACGAATCTTAGATGACTTAATCTTAAAGTCACCTGGAAGTTGGGCACCAACACGGGCTACAATAACTTTTTTACCTTGGCTCATATTAGGTGCTCCACAAACTATTTGTGACACTCCATCAGATAGTTCAATTTGACATTTGTGAAGATGAGTTCCCAGAACTTCTTCACATTCTTTAACATAACCAACCTCAAGGTTAGTCGCAGTAGTTAATGGGTATTCTTCTTCTATTTCAACAACATGAGCGGCAATAAGTTTAGAAAGCTCTTCAGTTGTAACATTATCTAAATTAATATAATCTTTTAACCAGTTAAATGAAACTTTCATATTACTTTACCTCCTTAAACTCACGTAAGAATCTTACATCATTAATGTAGAAATTTCTTATATCATCAATACCATTCTTAAGAATAGCTACTCTCTCAATTCCAATACCAAAGGCAAATCCTTGTACCTTCTTAGGATCATATCCTGACATTTCAAGAACCTCATTATTTACCATTCCGGCTCCTAAAACCTCAATCCAACCTGTACCTTTACACATAGAACATCCCTTACCACCACATTTAGAACATGAAACATCAACTTCAACTGATGGTTCAGTGAATGGGAAAAATGAAGGACGTAATCTTATTTGATTATTTTCACCAAACATCTTACGTGCAACCTCAAGCAATGCTCCCTTAAGGTTTGCGAATGTAATATCTTCACCAAGAACTAATCCCTCACATTGCATAAATTGATGTGAGTGAGTTGCATCATCTGCATCTCTACGATATACCTTACCTGGGCAAATAATCTTAATTGGCTTACCTTTCATTGCTTCCATGGTTCTTGCTTGAACTGGGGAAGTTTGAGAACGTAATAGTAATTCAGGATTTATATAGAATGTATCTTGCATATCACGTGCTGGATGTCCTTTAGGTAAATTAAGCTTTTCAAAACAATATTCATCTGTTTCAATTTCAGGACCTTCGGCAACACTATATCCCATACCTATAAATAAATCCTCAAGTTCCATAATAATTTCATTAAGTGGATGAATAGATCCCTTATTGAAATTATATCCTGGAAGAGTTACATCAATAGTTTCTTCACTAAGCTTCTTATTGATTTCTTCTTCAGTAAGTTCATCAAGTTTAGCAATATATGCATCTTCCATTTCTTTTTTTGCATCATTTGTAAGTTGACCAAGTTCCTTCTTTTCATCAACTGACAAATTACGCATATTTGCCATAATGGATGCAAGAGGTCCTTTCTTTCCTAAGAAATTAGCCTTTTTAGCATTTAATTCAAGTTTATCTTTAACATTCTTAAATGCATTTTTTGCATCTTCAACAATTTTCTTTAAATCATCTTTAACCATATTTTCCTCCTAAAATATATAAAAAATCGTCCTAATTAAAGGACGATTGAATAACCGTGGTACCACCTTAGTTCAGAAAAATATCTGCACTCATTAATCTTTAACGTAGATATACGGATGTTATTAGCATCACTCCAAAGTGAATTCAAATAAAT
>CAZJAM010000065.1:0-7741 GCA_964544095.1 uncultured Anaeroplasmataceae bacterium
TTACGTCCAGTTGCCTTAGAAATCTTCTTCATATATTTTGCAACGATATCTGGTACTGCATTATAATATGAATTTTGAAGTTCTCTTGTTTGGAAGTAAACGTCATCATTTTGTGCTGTTCCTCTTTCCTTAGGGAAAGCAGGGTTTAATGCATTATGTCTAAATTTAGCTACTGCATCCTTGTCTAATAGCTTTTCTAATAACTTTGTATCAATTGGTTCAACAGTATTAACTTCATGAGATGTTCTGAATCCATCAAAGAAGTGTAGGAATGGAACTGATGATTCAATTGCTGCAAGGTGTGCAACACCTGCTAAATCCATAACCTCTTGAACTGAGTTAGAACACATTAAAGCGAATCCTGTTTGACGTGTTGCCATAACATCTTGGTGATCTCCGAAAATTGATAGAGATTGAGATGCTAATGCACGAGCTGCAACATGGATAACACCTGGCAATTGTTCTCCTGCAATCTTATACATATTAGGAATCTTTAATAATAAACCTTGTGAAGCTGTAAATGTTGTAGTTAAAGCTCCTGCTTCTAGTGAACCGTGAACAGTTCCAGCAGCTCCTGCTTCTGACTCCATTTCAACAACCTTAACAGGCATTCCGAATAGGTTCTTCTTTCCTTGTGAAGCCCATTCATCAATATATTCAGCCATTGGTGTAGATGGAGTTATTGGGTAAATTCCAGCTACTTCAGTGAAATTATATGCAGCATATGCAGCAGCATAGTTTCCGTCTATGGCCATTCTTTTTACATTCTTGCTCATAATATATCCTCCTATATCACAATAATGTCAATTATTATTATACTATTATTTTTAAAATATACAATATTTTAAGTAAAAATTGAATGTTTGAATAAAAATATAAAAATGTTTTTTAAATAAAATTTTATTTTAATTTTGCAGTCAATAAAAAATGTTTATTTGTAGCCATTTACAATTTATCAAATAATATTCAAAACTTTAAAAGTCATAAATTTACAAAATATTCATTTTTTTGAAATTTTCGTTCAAAAAACGTCATTAACAAATAAGTAGATAATTTTTTTTATATTTTTATTCATTTTTATATACATATTAAATAATATTTTTATTAAAATTATACAAAAAAGGAAGCAATTTAAGCTTCCTTTAATATTATTCGGCATTCTTTTGTTTTGCATCGAACTTCTTACGTTCTGCTGTATCAAGAATTTTCTTACGAAGTCTAATTGATAGAGGAGTAATTTCTACCAATTCATCATTGTTAATATATTCAATACATGCCTCAAGGCTCATCTTTTTAGGCTTCTTTAATACAACTGTTTGGTCTTTATTAGCTGAACGAGTATTTGTTTGTTGTTTTGCCTTAACTACGTTTACTGCAATATCTTGTTCACGGTTAGTTTCACCAACAATCATACCTTCATAGATTTGCTCACCTGGCTCAACAAACATAACTCCACGATCTTCTAATTGTCCTAAAGCATAAGCTGTTGATTGACCTTCTGCCATAGAAACCATAACATTAGTTGTTCTTTCTCCAACTGACATAGCTTCCATTGGTCTATAGTCAAGGAATGTATGAGACATCATACCATATCCTTTAGTTACTGTCATAAATATAGTATTAAATCCAATTAATCCTCTAGATGGCATAACATATGTAACTCTTGATTGAGTTTCAGTATTAGTCATATTTTCCATAGTTCCCTTACGGTTACCAAGGATTTCAATAACTGAACCAATCGAATCAGCTGGAGCGTCAATTACTACATATTCATATGGCTCCATCTTAACTCCATTCTCTTCCTTAATAATAGCTCTTGGACGAGATACTTGGAATTCATATCCTTCACGTCGCATATTTTCAATAAGAATTCCTAAATGCAATTCTCCACGACCTGATACTATCCATTCTTCTGTATTTCCAATACGCTCTACCTTTAAGGCAACATCACGTTCAGTTTCTTTGAATAATCTATCTTCAATTTTAGAAGCAGTTACCATCTTTCCTTCCTTACCACAGAAAGGTGATGTATTTGTACCAAATGTCATTTGAACAGTTGGTTCAGTAATAGCTATAGGAGGAAGTGCCTCTTCCTTACCTGGCTCACAGAATGTCTCACCAACTGATACATCTGATAATCCAGATACTGCGCAAATATCTCCAGCCTCTACAACATCAGTCTCAACTTTATCAAGTCCCATAAATGTAAATAGTTTTTGAACTCTAAATTGTTCTTTTTTACCATCAAGACGAACAGCTGAAATCATTTGTCCTGCCTTAATAACTCCACGAGCAACTCTTCCTATTCCCATACGTCCAACGAAATCATTATAATCGATTAAAGCTGGTTGTAATTGAAGTGGTGCTTCTATATTATGTCCGGCTGGAGCAATTTCTTTCATAATCAAATCAAGAACTGGTTCCATACCAGGCTTTTGTGTATCTAAATCAGATGATAATGATGAGGTATTATTAACAGCAGATGTATATGCGATTGGGAACTCTAATTGATCCTCATCAGCACCTAAATCAATTAATAATTCTAAAACTTCATCAATTACTTCTAGTGGTCTTGCAGATGGCTTATCAACCTTGTTAATAACAACAATTGGTTTAAGTCCAGCTTCAAGAGCTTTCTTTAATACGAAACGAGTTTGAGGCATTGTACCTTCATATGCGTCAACGACAAGAATTACACCGTCAACCATGTGCATAATACGCTCAACCTCTCCTCCAAAGTCAGCATGTCCTGGAGTATCTAAGATATTTATCTTAGTATCCTTATAGTGAATAGCAGTTACCTTTGCTAAAATGGTAATTCCTCTTTCACGCTCTATATCATTTGCATCCATTACTCTCTCGCCCATAACTTGGTTATCTCTAAATGTATGAGCTGTTTGTAATAGTTTATCTACAAGTGTAGTTTTTCCATGGTCTACGTGGGCAATTATTGCGACGTTTCTTACTTCCATAGGTGTAATACCTCTACTTTCATAAAATAAATTCAACATATGAATTATAACACAACTATCCGTGTTGTTTTTATGAAAACGTTATATTACTTACAATGATTCTTAACAACAACACCTAAGCAGTAAACCATATCAGATTCTCCTGCCTCTTTAAACTTCTTTATTTGTGTCAAATACTTTAATGCATAAGGTGTATCCTTTGTGCATGCAGCAATTAATTTATCAAGTCCTGCATTAAATAGTGGATGAGTCATATCATGAATATTCTTTAATGCTTCTTTTAATACTGGATTATCTTGAGCAATCTTTTCAATTTGTGCAATTCCTTTTGGCTCTCTAAGCTTATTTGGAACAATAGCTTTATCATTAATCTTATCATATGTAAGAATTAATTCAGATAATTTAGTCAATTGATATCCTGATGCATAATTTATAATTTCTTTTACTTCTTTATCGCCAGATGAAACATATGTTCTAAGTTTCATTAAAATCTCAACACGCCACATAAATCTAACATCTGTCTTAACTTGCATTGGATTTTTAGAAATATATAAACTACGTAATTGAAGAACTTCTTCTCTAATTTCTTCATCAGCTTGAAGTTTGATAGCAATTCTTTTAATCTTATTAAATATCTCATCGGAATTATCATCCTTATAATTTACAATACGAGATAAGAACTTATTAGCTTCTTCATAATATGAATCAATTAAAGATCCTATAATAACTTCTCTCTTCTTAATTGTATCTTCAAAATAAATATGGTATTTAAAACTCTTTTTTGTTATATCTGTCTTCTTTAAAATACAGAATCCAACTTCATCATTATCAAAAATTCTATTAACAGGGTGTCCTACAACATCATTTCTTATATATTTTAATTCACGTAATTGTCTATTTTGGTTAATGTTGATATTATTCTTTTTCTTAGTTAGTAAAATGTTTAAAGAATATAAGGCATCAATAGAAACGAATAAAGTCTGTAACAATGCATATACACGAGAAAGACATTCTCCTGCACCTGCTTCTCCATCCTTAGTTTTTTCAAAGTAAGCCATAATCTCATTATTAAGCTCTAAAGCATTAATAGACGCTTTATATTGAGCATGGTTATCTTCTCCTTGTTTAATTCTATTTTTTAATTGTCCAACTAATTCAACATTGGTTTTAATCTTTTCTACTAGATTTGCCATAAATAGGACCTCTCTTTCAACAACAATAATTATATACACTCAAAAACATGCTAAATAAGCATTGGTAATTAAATTATACTATTTTATTATTTAAAAATCAATCTATGCAAAACTTAGATGCATAAAATTTAAAAAAGTATCTAGACACGCATCTAGATACTTTGCTTATTATTCAATTGTGTGAAGCTTTAATGTATCTGTTACACCAGTACCTATTATTGATGATGTAGTAATTACAACATTATCTCCTGATTTAACAAGTCCTGTAGATTTAGCTTTTTCAATTGCATATAAGAATAATTCATCAGTTGAATTTTTCTTTTCAGCAGGAACAGGAACTACTCCCCACATTAAATTACATTGGCGACATGCCTTAGGATCTACTGTAATCGCAATGATTGGGCACTCTGGTCTATATGCTGATATGATTTCTGCAGTCTTACCATGCATAGTTACACAAATAATTGCCTTAGCTTTTGTTTGGAACGATGCCATAACAGCTGCATTAGCTAAAACTGATAATTCATCTTCACCAAGTGAAATATGATTTTTTGTAAATCTATTTTTATAATTAATATCTTCTTCGGCATATCTATCGATATCAGACATAGCAGTAATAGCTTCAATTGGATATTTACCTGCAGCACTTTCTCCTGAAAGCATTGTACAAGATGTAGAATCATATACAGCGTTAGCTACATCTGATACCTCTGCACGAGTAGGTCTTGGATTTTGAGTCATAGATTCTAGCATTTGAGTTGCAGTAACAACAAGTTTACCTTTATGATAACATCTATTAATCATATCTTTTTGAATTGATGGAAGTTTTTTATAAGCAACTTCTACACCTAAATCTCCACGAGCTACCATAATACCATCAGACTCATCAATGATATCATCCATATTAGCTACGCCTTCAGTGTTCTCAATTTTAGAGATAATCTTAATATCATCTCCACCATGTTCATGTAATAATGCTTTTAAATCAAGGACATCTTGTCTACGGCGTACAAACGATGCGGCAATATAATCAACATCATGTTCGCATCCAAAAATAATATCTTCCTTATCAACATCTGATAAATAAGGCATATTTACGATAACATCTGGAATATTAATTGATTTATGATTTGAAATAGAACCACTATTTAAAACCTTAGTAACAAGAACTCTTCCTTCTAAAGCAGTAACTACAAGTCCAATCTTTCCATCATCTACTAATATTTTATTTCCAACCTTAACATAGTCTGCAAGATTTGGATATGTAAGTCCACATATTTTTGAATTTCCAAGTAAATTTGGATCAGGCGACAATCTAAATTCATCACCTTCATTAAGTAAGATTTTATCTCCTTCAAAATTACGGACTCTTATTTCAGGTCCTTTTGTATCAAGTAGGATTGGTACATTTGTTCCAAGTTCCTTATTTAATTTGTGAATTAAATCTATCTTTTCCTTCTTTTCCTCATATGTTCCATGTGAGAAATTAAGTCTAGCACAATCAAGACCTGCAAGTATAGCTTTTTTTAATACATCATATGTATCTGATGCTGGTCCTAATGTACAAATAATCTTCGTTTTACGCATTATAATCACTCCTATTCTACCCTAAAAATATTATAACATTTTTTATTAATGATATAACATCTAATTTGCAATATTTTGTCCTAATCGAATAAAAAACAAAAAAGAGGTCAATCATAACCTCTTCGTTATTTTAAAAAATGGTGCCGACTAAAGGAATCGAACCCTCAACCTACTGATTACAAGTCAGTTGCTCTGCCAATTGAGCTAAGTCGGCAAATAATAAAAATGGTGGAGGTTAACGGGCTCGAACCGCTGACCCTCTGCTTGTAAGGCAGATGCTCTCCCAACTGAGCTAAACCTCCATAAAAGCTGGCGCGTCCAGAAGGACTCGAACCCTCAACCTTTTGATCCGTAGTCAAACGATCTATCCAATTGATCTATGAACGCATAATTGCTTTTTAATATAAAATTATAATAAGTGGCGGTTCGGACGAGACTCGAACTCGCGACCTCCTGCGTGACAGGCAGGCATTCTAACCAACTGAACTACCGAACCACTTGGCTTTTAATCAAGCCACTTTATTATAACATAATGATTTTTCATATGCAAGATAATTTTTCAAAAAATAAAAGCCCCACATTACTGTGGAGCTTCAACTCGACTTTATTCCTCTTCTTCAGGCTTTGACTCTTCATATTCAGCTTTTTGTGCCCAAGACTTAATTGAAGCAATTGTTGATTTTACCTGATCTTTAGATTGATATAATTCTCCTGCAACTACAAGTCTATGTCTTAAATATAGCTTGAATTGGAAGTTTCCATTTTTATCCTTTACAATTTGCCATTCACCATTATATACAGCATCCTTGAATCTCTCATAAGCATCCTTAGCTGCTGAATGTGATGAATAATCTTGTGATGTAACAATCTTAACCTTATTAGAAGCCTTTAGAACATAGATAAATCCATGATTATCTTGTTCGATTGAATAATATCCGCCTTCTTTAACTTCAAAATCAACATTTGCAATTTCTACATCAGAAGCTGTCTTATCAACGTTTTCTTCATCAAATACAATATTTTCTGTTAAAGCAAACTTCTTAAATGATTCAGAAGCTCTAATTGCAGAATCCTTTGACTTATATGATGCAGATTGTGCAAGAATTCTATTTTGTTTTGAAGTTAATGTAAAGAAGTAAAGATTATGCTTATCAGCGTCAATCTTAACTCTTCCAACTGATACATTTCTCTTAATAGTATCAATTCCTTTACGACATCCAGATTCAGTAGTATATGCTTCAGATGCAATTAATTGTTGTCCATTTGAAGCTATAAGCTTAAATCTATATTGACCTGCTCCATCAACATTAATAATATACTTTCCAGCATATCTTCCTGTTGAAGCGTTTGGCTTTACCTCAGCTTGCTCAGCTGCAAGTAATGCTTCATCAACAGCATGTTCTTTTTCTTCAGGCTCTTCATTTGATTCTTCTTCAGTTGGTTCCTCAGTTTCTTCTTCTGATTCTTCCTCTGATTCTTCTTCAGTTGGCTCCTCAGTCTCTTCTTCTGATTCTTCCTCTAACTCTTCGGCTGGTTCTTCAGTTTCTTCCTCAGACTCTTCCTCTGATTCATCTTCAACTGGTTCTTCAGTTTCTTCTTCAAACTCTTCCTCTGATTCTTCTTCAGCTGGCTCCTCAGTTTCTTCTTCTGATTCTTCCTCTAACTCTTCGGCTGGTTCCTCAGTCTCTTCCTCAGGATCCTCCTCTGACTCTTCTTCAGCTGGCTCCTCAGTCTCTTCCTCAGACTCTTCTTCAGCTGGTTCCTCAATCTCTTCTTCAGACTCTTCCTCAGACTCTTCGGCTAGTTCTTCAGTCTCTTCTTCAGACTCTTCCTCTGATTCATCTTCAGTTGGTTCCTCAGTCTCTTCTTCAGACTCTTCCTCTGACTCTTCTTCAGTTGGTTCTTCAGCAGCTTCTTCAGTTTCTTCCTCTGATTCTTCTTCAGCTGGTTCCTCAGTTTCTTCTTCAGACTCTTCTTCAACTGGTTCCT
>CAZJAM010000066.1:0-7573 GCA_964544095.1 uncultured Anaeroplasmataceae bacterium
ATATCACAAATAAAATTTGCTCCACAATGATGGAGCATTTTAATTGTGTTAAAGATAAGTCGGTTTTATTGACTAAAAAATGCTAGTGTGATAGAATTATAGATGGTATAATCGCAATGATTTTAACAAAATTCGGAGGAAAAAATAAAATGTCAAACGTACAAAATTTACCATTAATTAACGAAGTTAATAAAAAAGAAGTAAAGCCAGTAAAAATCATGCAATTCGGAGAAGGAAACTTCTTACGTGCATTCATTGACTGGATTGTAAACCAAACTAATAAGGCAACTGATTTCAATGCAGGTGTTGTAGTAGTACAACCAATGCCATTTGGACGTTGCAAAGAGCTTGAACAAGCTGATGGTTTATACACATTATATCTACAAGGATTACAAAATGGAAAAGCTGTAAGAGAGCATGAAGTTATCAAGTGCTTACAAGACTTTATCAATCCATTTGAGCAATATGATAAGTATCTTGGATATGCTGCATCAGATGATTTAGAGTTTGTAATTTCAAATACAACTGAAGCTGGAATTGCATATGATCCAACTGATACTGATCTTACAGTATGCCCTAAATCATACCCAGGAAAGCTTTTAGCATTCTTAAAGAAGAGATATGAACTAGGTAAGAAGGGATTATTCATTATTACTTGTGAATTAATTGATTATAACGGAAAAGAATTAAAGAAAGTTCTTGTTGAGCAAGCAAAGAATAATAAACTTGATGAGAAGTTCATTAATTGGATGGTTACAGAAAACAAGTTCTACAATACTCTAGTTGACCGTATTGTTCCAGGATACCCTCGTAATGAGGCAGAAGAATTCCAAACAGCTCTTGGATATCAAGATAACAACATGGTTGTAGGAGAAATCTTCCACCTATGGTGTATTGATGCCCAAACTGTTGAGGATAAGGCTGAAGCTAAGAAAAACTTAGAGGCATTAAAGGCTAAGTTCCCTACTGAGAAGGCTAACCTTAATGTATTATTCGTAGATTCAATTGTACCTTACAAGCAAAGAAAGGTTAAGATTCTTAATGGATCTCATACAACACTTGTACCAGTATCATACCTTGCAGGAATTGATACAGTAAGAGAGACTGTTGAAGACCCTCAATTAGGAAAATTTGTTAAGGAATTCATCTTCAATGAAGTAATCCCTACAATTGATATTCCAGAGGATCAAATGATTGCATACTCTAATTCAGTTCTTGAACGTTATATGAATCCATATGTACGTCATGAATTAATGTCAATTGCCTTAAACTCAGTAACTAAGTATAAGACAAGAGTATTACCTACAGTTCTTCAAAATTTAGAGAAAGGTAAGTTCCCAAGTCATGCATTATTCGGACTTGCAGCACTTATCGCATTCTATAAGGGAGAAAGAACAATAAACAATACAACAATCGCATTAAATGACGATCCTAAGTTTATTGATTTCTTCAAGAATGAGTGGGCTTCATTTGATGGAACTAAGGCATCTGTTGAAAAGATTGTTAAGGATACACTTGGAATGAAAGATCATTGGGAAGTTGACCTTAATACATATGCTGGTGTAACTGATTATGTTACAAATGCAGTATACGCAATTGAAACTAAGCCAATGCGTGAAGCTTTAGCTGAAATTGTTAAGTAATAATTATTTAAGAAAGTATACGATGATATCGTATTAATTAAGGGTGATGAAATGAACGATTATATAGTAATACACCAAACCGATAATGTAGCCGTAGTACTAAGACCTTTTAAGAAGGGTGAAGTAGTTGAAGGTATTACATTATTAGAGGATATTCCACAAGCTCATAAAGTAGCTTTAAAACCTATTGCTTGTGGTGAAAATATTATTAAGTATGGTTCACCTATTGGACATGCTACAAAGGATATTAAGCCTGGTGAGCATGTTCACACTCAAAACGTCGCAACTAACCTTGATGACGTAATTGAGTATAAGTATGAGCCATCTTATCCACCTGTTCTTGGATATAAGTCTGATAGAACAGTTGATGTATACCCTCGTAAGAGTGGTGAGTATGGTATCAGAAATGAGCTTTGGATTGTTCAAACAGTTGGATGCGTTTCTGGTATGGCTCGTGATATTATTGAGCAATTTAAATCCAAATATGATACATCGGAAATTGATGGAATTTATACATTCCAACATCCATTTGGATGCTCACAAATGGGAGGAGATCTTGAACTTACAAGAACACTCCTTCAAGATATGGTAAAGCACCCTAATGCAGGTGGAGTTCTAGTTTTAGGACTAGGATGTGAAGAAAACCAAGTTTCTAAATTTAAAGAAACTCTTGGAGAATATGATAAAGATAGAACTGAATTCTTAGTATCTCAAGAAGTTGAGGATGAAGTATCAGTTGGAGTAGAGCTATTAAAGAAACTTTATGATAAGATGAAGAATGATAAGAGAGTTACAAAACCTCTTTCAGTACTTCGAATTGGACTTAAGTGTGGTGGATCTGATGGAATGTCAGGAATCACTGCTAACCCACTTCTTGGAAGATTTAGTGACTTCTTATCACTTAATGATGCGACAACAATTCTTGGAGAAGTTCCTGAAATGTTCGGAGCAGAGAAGTTATTAATGGCTCGTGCTAAGGATCTGGAAACATTTGAAAAAATTGTTAAACTAATAAATGACTTTAAGAATTACTTTAAGTCACATCACCAAGTTATTTATGATAACCCATCTCCAGGTAATAAAGCTGGAGGAATCACTACTCTTGAGGATAAATCTTTAGGATGTACTCAAAAGGGTGGAGCTTCAAAGGTTAATGGAGTTCTAGCAATGGGTGAAAGAGTTAAGGAGAAAGGATTAAATTTAATCACTACTCCAGGAAACGACCTTATGGCCGTTACAACTCTTGCAGCTGCTGGATGTCAAATGGTATTATTTACTACTGGTAGAGGAACACCATTTGGAGGATTTGTTCCAACTGTTAAGGTTGCCACAAATACTAAACTTGCAACTATGAAAAAGAATTGGATTGATTTCAATGCTGGAGATCTTGTAGACAAGATGAGTATGGATCAATTACTAGAAAACTTTATTGACTTAATTTGTGATGTTGCCTCTGGAAAGAAGCAAACTCAAAATGAGAAAAACAACTTCCGTGAAATTTCAATTTTCAAGGATGGAGTTACTCTATAAAAAAGAAAAGGAGATATAAAATATGCAAAATTTTATGGATAAGGATTTCTTACTAACTACTGAAACAGCTAAGAAGCTATATCATGAGCATGCTGAGAATATGCCTATTATTGATTATCACTGCCACTTACAACCAAAGGAAATTTATGAGGACAAGAAGTTCCGTAATTTAGCTGAGGTTTGGCTAGGAGCTGGAGACAGATATGGAGACCACTATAAGTGGAGAGCTCTTCGTGCAAGAGGATACTCTGAAGACTCAATTTCAGGAAATGTTCCTGGTAAAACTCAAGAAGAGTCAGATCGTCAAAAGTTTGATCAATTCGTAGAGTCTATGCCTTATTTTGTAGGAAACCCTCTATATCATTGGTCACATCTTGAAATGCAAAGATATTTTGGAATTACTGATATTATCAACCCTAAGAATGCTGATAAGATTTGGAATTCTGCAAACAAGACTCTTGAAACACTTACAGCTCGTAAGATGATGGAGAAGTTTAATGTTAAGGTTGTTTGTACTACAGACGATCCAGTTGATGACCTTCACTATCATAAGCTAATGAAAGAAGATAAGACTTTAAGTGTTGATGTTCGTCCTGCATTCCGTCCTGATAAGGCAATCAATGTTGAACTTGATTGGTTCGGAGCTTGGGTAGAACAATTATCTAAGGTAGTTGGATATAAGCTTGATTCAGTTGATGCTTTAACTAAGGCTTTAGCTGAAAGAATTGATTTCTTCCATTCAATGGGATCAAGACTATCAGACCATGCACTAGATGTAGTTCATTATGCACCAGCTACTAAGGAAGAGGTTAACGCTATTTATCTTAAGGGATTAAAGAATGAACCTATTACTTCAGAAGAAGAGGATAAATATAAAGGATATATCTTAGTATTCTTAGGTAAGGAATATTATAAGCATGGTTGGGTACAACAATACCATATTGGAGCTTTAAGAAATAACTCTAAGTCAATGCTTAAGAAAATTGGACCTGATACTGGATTTGACGCAATTGAAGACCAAGTTTATATGGAGAAGCTTTCTCAATTACTTGGAGCTCTAGATGCAGAAGATTCACTTCCAAAGACTATTTTATATGATTTAAATCCACGCGATAACTACGCATTAATGGTTCTTGCAGGATGCTTCCAAAAGGAAGGAGTTAAGAACCGTGTTCAAGTAGGTACTGCTTGGTGGTTCTTAGATCAACAAGATGGAATGAGACAAAATATGGAGACAATGATGCAAGTTGCATTAATCTCTCAAACAGTAGGAATGCTTACTGACTCTCGTTCATTCTTAGCATACCCACGTCATGAGTATTATAGACGTCTACTTTGCCAAATGTTTGGTAATCTAGTAGAATCAGGACAATATCCTGCATCAGAACTTGATACTCTTGGTAAGATTGTTGAAGATATTTGCTACAACAATGCCCATGATTATTTAGGATTATAATAAAATTAAAATAAAGGCTTGAGGGAAACCCTAGCCTTTATTATGCTATAAAAGGAGGTTTTTTATGTTTTCATTAAACTATGCCACAATAAAATTGATGGAAGAAGTATCTGATACTACTGAAGATGCAACAAGCACTACAACCAAGGTTGATTTAACCTCTAAAGATTGGTGGCTTGAAAAGTGGGAGGATGTTAAAGAATGGGCTACTACAAAAGGTGTAAGAATAATACTTGCATTTATTGTAATGCTTATTGCTATAAAAATTGTTGATATAATTTGTAAGAAGTTCTATAAAATTCTTATAAAAAAGAATGCTGATACAACAATATCTAAGGTATTTCAAAGTGTTGTATCTAAAGTATTGAAAGTATTAATATTCTTAATGTTTTTAGGATATATAGGAATTGAAACCGCATCTATATCAGCGGTAATCGCAGCATGTTCTGTAGGTATAGGCCTTGCAGTACAAGGTGCATTATCTAACTTTGCTGGTGGAATTCTTATTCTACTTACTCGTCCTTTTAGAATAGGAGACTTTATTGAAGCACAAGGTAAATCTGGTACAGTTGAAAATATCAGATTATTCTATACAGAAGTTGTCACAACAGATAATGTTGTAAATATGATACCAAATGGAATACTTGCAAATGGTGTTATTACAAATAAGTCTGTTAAAGATACTCGTCGTGTTGATGAAGTATTCCCAATTTCATATGAAGGAGACTTTAGAAAAGCTGAAGCTTTAATAATGGATATTTGTAAGAAAAACGAATTGATATTTACTGATCCACAACCATTCTGTAGAGTTTCAAATTATGGAGATTCCTCATTAGATCTTACATGCCGTGTATGGTGTAAGCAAGAAAATTATTGGGATGTTCATTTCTATCTTTTAGAAGAAGTAAAAGAAGCTTTTGATAAAAATGATATAGAGATTCCTTATGATAAACTTGATGTTTATTTAAAAAAGTAGTTGCACAAATTTTGAACTGAGTCTTGTTAAGTAGACAATTGATTTTTTAAAATAATTAAATAAGATTTAATGGAATTTGGGCATAATACCTATATTGACTAGGTGTTGTGCCTAATTTCTTTTGTAATCTCCAATTATTGTAATTAAATATATATTCTTCAATTTTATTTATTAGTTTTTGTTCATTTTCAAAATGGAATCCATAAAACATTTACATATAATCAGGCCAGAATATCAAGGCAACTATTTTCATCGATTATTTCAAATAAATCTTTACCAAGCTTAAATGTATGCGTAAAATTAGCGCTAGCATTAAAATATGATAATCATGAATGTAAATATTTTTTTAAAAAACAGGATATACTTTATCAAGTTCTTCTAACTATGCATTAATTATAAGATACGCAATAGAAAATAAAATATATGATTTTGAAGAATTACTATTTTTGTTTCGCAAAATTAATATGATTAAAAATATGACAAGAAACCGATTGAAAGAAAGATTTGAAGATGAAAATTCATGGCGGGAAGGTTTTGAAATAGGGAGCTTTGTAGTGCTTGAAGATGTATTATGTCCTTTGTAAAAGAAAATGTAATAAAAATACTTACTAATGCAAATATAATACTTAAATTGCATTGCTTGCATTCTACATAAGCTTTAACTAATAAATCTAAGGGCGTAATAAATACTATGTATAAGAGTGCTTTGTAATGTAGTATAGGTCAAAGAAAGAGATATAGAAATTGATTTTTATCTCTTTTTATATCACTTTATCAGTTTTTGAATACTAGATGGGCTTGTTTTTTTAATTATTTATTGATATAATATTATTGTAGAAAAAAGAGTTAATTCTACGCCAATAGAATTAACTCCTGCAACCATGTATAAAACACAGCTTCCAACTAGATTTTATCATGGTTACATAAACTTATCAATAGTCAATTTTTATTGAAAGGAGATGTTGTGACTATGATAAACTCTAAAAAAACATTAACTTTTAATTCTAAAAAGAAAATAAAAGTTAATAAAACTTATGACAAAGTTCTATTAAAATTAGATTATTCTAACATAGATAAAAGCGATGTATATGGCTTTTATCTTACTAATAAGACAACTAAGAATAATCCCTATGAATTACCTGATATTGCCTGTTTTGTAAATGTAGTCCCTGATTTTATAGCGCTTGTTAGTGAACCTAGTTTATATAATTTAACTAATAAAACATGTGTAGCTTGGTTTAAAAACGATAGTATATTTGATACTATAGACGGTATTTATAATTCAATTATTTATAAAGATATTCAATTATTAAAATATTACAAAGATAGATTTAAAGATGTTAAAATCTTTATATCTCCAGATTATTCTTTATATGGTGATTTTGATAAAATCACTATATTAAATAATCTAAGGAAACAAATAGTTGTATCATTATGGTTAATATTTGAGCTTGACGCAATAGTTATACCTTTAATGACTTATTCAAATGAAGAATCACTTAATCGGTGTTTTGAACAAATAATGAGAAGCTCTATTGTTGTGATATCTTTAAAAGGTGTAATGAATGAACATGAAAAAAGTTTGTTTATTAAAGCCTTAAAGAAATTGATTGATACAAGACATCCTAAATCTTTGATTGTACATTCAGTATCTAAAGATGAACATACAAAAGAAATGCTAGATTATGCATATAAGAATAACGTAGAAGTATACATCATTGATAACACTTTACTCAGAAGAAATAGAGGTGATATCAATGGGTAGAAAGATTAATAGTGGATTATCTAGTGGTGTTCATGGTCAATTAAGTTTTGAGAACTTTGAACTTTTAAATAAACTAAATGATTTAAATACTTATCAATTTAAAAATTATCCGCACAAATTACCGATGACTGGGCAACCCCCTAATTCTAGTCAAATTCAAAAAGATGAGAATGGAAATATAACTAGAATTAGGTATTATGATG
>CAZJAM010000067.1:0-7129 GCA_964544095.1 uncultured Anaeroplasmataceae bacterium
TAAAATCTATTAGATTATCTTTATTTTGTGTATCATAATTATATATATGATATAATTCAATCAAATCTTTTAACATAGTTGAATAATAATACTTAAAATCTTCTTTATATAATTTTTTTAATTTTTCTACATCAACTGTATCATTCTTTGAATCATATGAACGATAAACATTTTTAGAAGTTTCTGATAACATTGACTCTAACATATCATCATATACTACAACTTTATGGTAATTATTATTTTTATAATAATCTGTTTTATAGAATGTAAAAATGTTATTTATTGTTTTAACATCATCCTTTATCATATCAGCGTTATTTTGATTTATTGTATCTATTATAATATCATTATCTTCATCTAATTTTATATTTACTTTTGGCATACTTTATCTCCTTACCCTAAAACAATAGAATTATAATTATTAACTATATCTATTGTTTTAAAAATTATTACCTACATAACTTATTATACTCCTTTAAAATATTTTTTTATAATCATATGCCTTTATTTAAAATTAAATTATTTTTTAAAGAACCAAAAAAGAGTAGATAGACTTATATGAATTTCTTAATTCAAAATAGTCCTAATCTACTCTTTATAATTTTTAACTAATATTATCTATGATAAATTATATCAACAACTGATTTCTTTTTCATTTGTTTTGATATTACAAGATATACAAAGCCTAATAATAAAATCATAATAATAAATACGTATAATATCGCTATAGGATTAAAATATATAAGCCCAAAGGAATCCATCGACTCAAGTATTTTATTAAAACCAATTATTAAAGGAATTTGAAAAATGGCCGCAATTAAGCATTCTAAAATCATTATTCCAAATATTTCCTTTAAATACATTTTTATAATTGCTTTTTTCTTTATACCAAAAGATGTTAATAGTCCTTCTACACTTTTTTCTTTTTCCATAATAATATGAACAAAGTTTATTATAACAAAAATAGAAATAATCATCATAATTCCAAAAAGGGCAGCTTCAATATATTTTAGTGGTGTTAACCACGCAATACCTTCATCAATTTTTTCAGATATTAAAATATCATCAATAAATCCATCACTTAAAATTTTTGATATTTTTTTATTATTATATTTTGCGATAGAATAACCATTTTTTGAATTTGTCATAGGCTTATAATATAAGAAACTACTACTATTAAATTCTTCCTCTGACATTACTAGATCAAAAATAGAGTCATGCAAAAATATATATTTTATTTTATATGTTTCTTTAGAATATTTATCTTCGCCATATAAATATGGGTTATTATTAATAAGATATTCTAGTTCTACCTCTTTATCAATCAAATCGCTTATATCTATACCAAGGCTATATGCTAATTCTTTAGCTAGACATGAAGATATACCAATATTATTTCCTTCTAGCTGAACTTTTTCACCATAAAGAATATCTCTATCTGTATCTTTATAAACATAAGTAGAGCCAGTATATCCTTCAATATGTATGTCGGTATCAAATTGATTTTTATTTTTCATAATATACTCAAACGTATTCTTATTCATAAAAACTGATGAATATTGTTTTTCTACATCACTTTGTGAAATTTCAAGTTCATCTATTTTAGTTGAATCAAGATTTTTACCAATTTCATAAAAACCAGTATCATATATACCTACAATTGTTATATTATCATCAATTGTTTTTCCAACTATACTTTCAAAATCCATATCCATTTTTAAAGCTACATAGTCTGATATCAATATTTCTTTATCATTTAATGTATTTGTACCTTTAAGCATTTTATTATAAGTTCTATCTGCTATATACGTTCTTTCGCAAGATACAGTGCTATCATCAATAAAACTACGTTCATAAAATAGAGATGTCGCCCTATATTTATCTTTGTTTGAAATCAATTCTTTATAAGGGATTACAATATATGAATCGCTAAGACCTTCTTTAATAAAATCTATTTGAGAAACATTTTGATCTTTACATGTATTATATAAAACGCGTGAATATGAATTATTTAATGTAGATAATGTTAAAAAAGAGATTGTAAAAGTTAGAGTTAATATCACAAAAGAAAGTATATGTTTAAACATATTTTTCTTAATAAAATTAGATAATAAAAATAATTGATTTTTAAATGAAAACTTTAAGTCTTTACCAGTAAGTGGTACATATTCTTTATCTTTGGTATTATCAATATCGCTTATTATTTTACCATCTTCAAGTAAAATTATTCTATCGGCAACACTTTCAAATATTTCTTTATCATGTGATACCACTATTACTATATGATTTTTAGATTCTTCTTTTAATACATCTCTAATTATTTTAGAATTCATAGAATCAAGATTTCCTGTTGGTTCATCACAAACTATAATTGTTTTATTTAATAAAAGCGCTCTAATTACAGCTGTTCGTTGAGCCTCACCACCAGATACTTCATTAGGATAATGATTAAGAATTTTTTCAATATTATATTTTTTTGCATATTCTAAAATCAAATCATAATTTATTCCATATAAATCACATACAAATTTCAAATTTTCATAAATTGTTAAATATTCAATCAATTGAAAATCTTGAAACACGAATGAAATACTATTATCTCCAAAATCATTTATTATTTCTCCTGATGTTTTACTATCAAAGCCTGAAATTAAATTTAAAAGAGTAGTCTTTCCACTTCCGCTTCTTCCACTAATTAAATATAGACCACTATGTTCAATTTTAAAATTGATGTTATCTAAGGCAATAACTTTTTTATTATCTTTATTATATGTTTTTGTGACATTTTTTAGCTCAAGTTTCATATTACTGCTTTTTCATTTCCTTTTACTGTACTACTAGCTGTCATTGTATAATTACCGCTTGGCCATGTTTTATCTCTAAAAATTGTAGCTTCTGTAGTAATTGAATAACTATATTCTTCTTGATTTAGTGAAGCATTTTCTATTTCATATACAAGACACATTCTTTTATTAACATATCCTGTATTTGGGGCACACATTTTACCATTTGTATAATTATTAAAGTGGTAATTAAATGAGGCAGTATGCTTAGTACCATTTTCATTTGAATCATTATGGCATGTAAGAGTAACTGTGTTATAAGATGTTGTTTTTGTAATAGAAATTGAGGCATTAGCTGTAGCTGAAACGCTACCATTATACCCTATTTCTAACCCACCACCAATTGTATCTGACTCAGAATTAGTTGAATTATTTTCACTATTAGTCATAGAACACAAACCACATTCTTTAGATTCCAAAGTAAAAGACACATTTAAATCTTTATTCCTAAAATAATTTCTTTTTATTGAGTTACCACTAGAATTTATTGCCGATTCAATAAAGAATATTAAAAATAGTGAATGTTTACCATTACTTGTTTCTGCATAATACCTATAATTTGCAGCCCACATAGAATATGAGCCATAATTATATCCTTTATTAGATATCATTTTAACATTTTCAATTTTTATATCATCAACATACTCTAAATTCTTAGTAGCAAAACCTTTTGTTGATGCAGTAAATTCTGAGGCTGTAACGCTTTTTAAATTAATGCATAATAACATTACAAAAGCAGTCAGCATTATAATTATGCTTCTTTTAATTAATTTTTTCATTTTTTTCCTCTCATTTCTTTCTGGGAGGATTTTATGATTCGCGCGATTTGAAGTTAACTTTCATTCGTCCACCCAATAATAATAATAATAATAGGCTTTGTCAAGGGTTTTGTGTTAAAATTAACTTTTTTTAATTATGTGTATACAAACGTATACTTTTTTCCAAAGCAAAAAAAAATCTATGAAATTAATTCATAGATTAGTTAACTTAAATTGATGCATAATTTCCTTCATGTGTTTTTGATTGGTATAATTTAGCATCTGCTTTTTTATATAAATCATCAAAAGTAGCAATACCCAGACCGCTATATTCACAAAGACCAATTGATACATTAATTCTATAATCTTTATTTATAGATAATTCTATTTTATTCATTTCATCAAAAATCTTCTCTATATGTTCCATTATAGTATTACTATCCATATTAATAGAATATATAGCGAATTCATCTCCACCAAGTCGCATAATTACATCATCATTTGCCTTAGTATCTTTTAACGCTTTAGCTACTTTAATAATAGCTTCATCACCTATTGAATGACCATATGTATCATTTATTTCTTTAAATTTATCAATATCTAAAATCGCAAGTATTCCACTTGCCTTATTTGATAACTTCTCATTAATTTGTTTTTCACCATAATATCTATTATTTAATTGAGATAATGAATCTATCTCAGACATTATTTTTAATTCTTCCGTCATATTGTTTAAATGATTTGTTTCTAAGGCTAGCATAAAGAAAACGACTGAAAAAATACATGCAGATACTCCAAGTGATCTTATACTATAATTTGATTCAAAAATCATAGATAATGAACAATATACAAATATTAATATTAAAAGGCAAGGATTCAAACTTTCTTTAGAATTTCTTGATAAAACCACCTGCAAAATTACTTCTGCTAAATAAAAAATAATTAGTGCATGGCTTACATATCCTAAAGGTCCTCTATGGAAATGATTTGTTTCTGAAATTGAAAATACTAATTTATTATCAGGATTTAAGGCTATCAATTGAATAACAAAACATATTAAATATGGTACTAAATCTAAATATACCCACTTACTTACATTTTTTCTACTATTTCTAATAAGCATAACAAATGGATAAGCGAGTAGAGGTCTAATAATATAACCTAATACCGAGAATATGGTTCTCGCATAATGATAAGTTCCTAATTCTGAATAATAAAATTCTATATTATATGTTATAAGTTCTAATGTTTCTAATATAACAGCTAAATAAAAAAGTTTTTTATCTTTTTTTGAAAAATTATTATCTAATATTAAAATAATCAATTGAAAAAGAAGCCCAACAATAGGCGCAAAATTATATTCGATAAAAGTTTTTATGCTCATAATAGCCTCCCAACATAGTTATATTATACTACTAATTTAAATTTTTTTCCTATATTTTTATATTTCATCAATTGTTGTTGGGATTTCTTCACTTTTTTTAAATGCTTTTTTATAAATATATATGAAATATGGTATTTCAAAAATACATACAAGCCCCCATGAAATAATATATACAATATATAGTCCTACAATTGTATGCCATAAATATTTAAATATTGTATATACCCATATTATTCTAAATATACATGCCCCACATATAACTGCGATTGTTGGGAACAATGTTTTACCAAGTCCTCTACATGCAGCAGTTGTAGTATCAAGGAATGCGCTAGTACAATAACATACACACATTACTCTAAGTCTTTTAGAACCCGCTTTAATTACTTCCTCATCGCTTGAGAATATACTTAAGAAGCCTTTATCAAAAACAAATATAATTAGTCCTAAAATAGCGCCTATTGAAAATGCATAAAACATTGATATTAAATAACTTTTTAAAACTCTATCTTTCTTATTAGCTCCAAAGTTTTGACTAACGAATGAAGCACAAGCGGTATAGAATGCATACATTACTTCATATACTAATGTATCTGCATTCATTGCGGCTGAATTTCCTTCTACCATTATATGGTCAAATGAGTTTACACCACTTTGAACGAATAAATTACCAAGTGCAAATATTGCGCATTGGAATCCTGATGGGATTCCTATAAATAAAATATCTTTAGCACTTCTTTTATCTATTTTTAATTCCCTAAATTTTAAAGAGCATTCATTTTTAGATAACTTTAAGGATAATATAATTACAATTGCCAAAATATATTGGCTTATAATACTCGCAAAAGCTAATCCTTTAACACCAAGATGAAATACCGCAACAAATAATAGATTCAAAGAAATATTTAATAATCCAGATATCATAATAAATATTAAAGGTCGTTTAGTATTACCAACTGCACTATATACACCATTACCATAGTTATAAATTGAAAGTGCAGGAAGTCCTATAAAATAAATCATAATATATGTAACCGCATCATTTATAAGTTCATCTTTAGTGTTCATAACAACAAGTATTGGTTTTGCCAAAACCAAACTTATAGCCATAACTACAATACCATATAATAATGATATTATTAATCCAGTGTGTGTTGTTTTCCTAAGGTTATTGATATCTCCTGCACCTTTATAACGAGCAACTAGCACATTTATTCCTACTCCTATTCCCATTAAAAGGCCTGTAAAAAGACTTACAAGCATTGAAGTGGAACCAACTGCGCCAAGCGCAATAGAACCCGAAAATTTACCCGCTACAGCTATATCTGATAGATTAAATAAAACTTGTAATAGGTTAGAAAATATTACTGGTATTGTAAATATTAAAATATTTTTCCATAATGAGCCATTAATCAATTTATCATTATTTTTCATACTTAATATTCTCCTTTAAATACCTTCTTATTTTACTACATTTTTTCTTGCATTTCAAAACGTTTTTTATACCTCAAAAAGGAAACTTGAAGTCAAAGAAAGTATAATTTTTTGAGACTCCATCGATTTCTATTGCTTCGTTTCCTGCTGCGCCATTGTAGTATTGTGGTGCTATAATTCTTCCGTTTGGCTTTTTAAATGCCATTGCTAAGTGGTAGCTGTATTGCTCACTTGGTAGTCCTGGATCAGATATGTAGACTCTTATCCTGTCTGCAAATTCTGAGTCCTTATAAAATTGTTTCTCTTGTTCTCTTTTGACCACGCATTTTTTATCGTAGTCGTATACTATTTTCATTTGCTTACCTCCTCTGTTTTTATAAATAAAAAAAGCCTTTCGGCTTTTCTTGTATTGTGTTTTAAAATATTCCAGCAAGATACCAGTCTAGTATTCCTGCTAAAGTTCCAAGTATAAGAAGTGATATAACTGCTATCCATACCCACGTCATGCTTAATAAAATCATAACAACCACCATTCTTTCCTTAATTCAATTATTGCAAAATTCTTTTAAAATGTCAATTTAATTTACTGAATTTAAAAGTGAATGTTAAACACTCGTGTGCGTCCTTGTAAATTGTTTTGTCAAAGGCTGCCACTTCTGTTTCTCCATCTCTTACTGGAATTTTAACTGCTCCAGCTTTTGCGTCTCCTTCAT
>CAZJAM010000068.1:0-6820 GCA_964544095.1 uncultured Anaeroplasmataceae bacterium
TAAAGAAGTAGATTTTAATGTAGCTTATTGTGAGCTAACTACAACAAAAGATTATGGAATGCAGACAGGTGATTTGAAAGCTAATTGTTATTGTGTGGACTACGTAGTTCAAGGATACAGCACAGATGAAACTATTAGCGTTGATGCTGCCCATGAAGTATATAAGGAATATTATCCATTATTCGATATGCAATTACGATGCAGTCAAAAAGTAATTGATAAGTATGGATATAATGCAAGTGATGAAAAATATTATTATAAAGTAACTTTTCCACTAGATGTAAAGGTTATAGTTAATGATGATATAGTTGATGATAAAGATGTTGTTATAAGTTCTAACAATAACGAATATGTAGTCAACGCGAAGTATGGTGTTAATTTTAAATTAAAAGGAACAAATGATTTTGGAACTAATGTTACATTTAAAATTCAAAGATGTTATTGTGAATAATATGCTATCTTAAAACATAAGGAGTAGGCAATGCCTACTCCATTATTTTTTAGTCTATTATAAATTAAAATCGTTGCGAAAATGATAGTTTAATTACCTTTTTGGAAAAGATAACTTACTAAACATTTTGTAATAAAGTACATTAAAGCTTTTTCATCTGGTTGCCATATGCGAGAATTCCTTTGGTCTGTACAAATAAGATGACCATAATATCTATTATCAAGATATATTCTAGAAATTAAAAGAGATTGCGCCGGAACCATTTTTATTTCCTTATGTATTTTATAATCCATTGTAGTTGAATCATTAGAAAGATTAGAACTTGTTACTGCTATATCACCTAATATATTTTTAAAATTATTAGTCATACCAATCATTTTAGATGAAGCACAATCAAATATAGTTCCTGTTTTATCAATATATAATAAATATTGTATCTTTGAAATATCTACAAGATTTAGGTATATGGTATTAAGTTTTTCCATTATTGAAGGAGCACGTTCAAAATCTTGAGATAATCTATACATTTGCATATATAAATCTTCTTTTACAAGTTTTTGAATAGTTATATTTTTATGTTTTTCTTCTACATAAATAATATAACAGTTTCTGCCTTTAACTTTACCTTTATATAATGTTTTATCAGCGTTTTCAAATAACTCATCATATGTTTTGGCATCATTTGGATATGTAGTACATCCGATTGTACCAGATATAAATGGTCTACAATTTCCAAATAAAATATTCTTTCTTAGAATTGCATGACGAGATCCATATAAGTTATATAGAAAATCATGTTTTGATTTATAGTCAAGATTAACTAAATCCACATAAATAAATTCATCTCCACCAAATCTTCCAACGATTCCTACTTTATCAAGAGCTTTCTTTAGTCCGTTTGCGACATATAGAAGTACTGCGTCTCCAACATTGTGTCCATAATTATCATTAATTGCTTTAAAGTTATCTAAATCAAGTATTGAAAGAGTAAAAGGAATATTATTTGTAATTAAATCTTTTACAAATGATATGAAAATCTCTCTTGAAATAACTCCTGTTAATGGGTCAAGTAAATATGAGATTTTATTTGTTTGTAATAATTCATTAAAATATTCATATTTAGACAACTCTTTATCACTATACATATTAATCTTCCTCTCAATCATTATGGTTATTATAGCATTATTTGTGTTGAAAATGAAATAATATATAAAAAATTCTTAAAAAAATATTTGTTATATTGAAAAAAACAAGCAATAAGAATATAATAGAAAAGTAATATTTAAGTTTTAGGGATTTGTGTAAATCATATATAGAATAATTGAAAGGAAGTATATATTATGGGAAGAGCTCATGAAGTTCGTGCCGCAAGTATGGCGAAAACTGCACTAGCAAAATCTAAAAAATATTCAAAATGGGGAAAAGAAATTCTTGACTGCGCAAAAGCAGGAGATCCAAACCCAGATATGAACCAACCACTAAAGAAACTTATTGAAAAGGCTAAGAAGGATCAATGTCCTGCTGAAGTAATTAAGCGTGCTTTAGAGAAAGCTTCTGGACTTAAGTCTGGAAACATGAAAGAAACTCACTATGAAGGATATGGACCAGGTAAGGTTGCAGTTATGGTTGACTGCTTAACTGATAATGTTAATAGAACATTTACAGATGTTCGTCAAATATTCTCTAAATGTGGAGGTACTATTGGAACTCAAGTAGGACATTTATTCACTCGTAGAGCTAAGTTTGTGTTCAGTGGAATGACTGAGGATGAAACTCTTGAAATCTTAATGGGTGCTGATGTTTTCCCTGAAGAGACTTCAACAGATGAAGATGGAAATGTTGTAATTCTTGATGATCCAAAGAATGCTTCAGCTATTTCAGATGCACTTGATGCTTCAGGTAAAGAACTTGATTATAAAGAGCAAGGTGTATCAATGGTTGCTTCTATGTATGTAGATCTTGATGAAGAGGCTAAGGTTAAGTTCGATCGTATGATGGAAATGTTTGGCGAAAACGAAGATGTACAAGATGTTACTCATAATGCAAATGTTGCAGAAGAGGATGACGAAGAATAAGAAAAAGGCCTTAGTGCCTTTTTTTTGAAATTAAAGGAGTGAATAATTATGAAGGTAGTTATTGAATCTGAACAATTTGAAAAGACACTAAAGAGACTTACTCATGAAATCATTGAAAGAAATGATGATATGTCTAATGTCGTTTTAATGGGTATTAAGAAGAAGGGTACACCTATAGCTAAATATCTTGCTAAAATGATTAGGGAAATCGATGGTACTGATGTACCCGTTGATGAAATAGATATAATGTCACATAGAGATGATGAGAAAAAATCAATCACTGCTACTGCAAATTTTTTGGCGCCAGTTGATTCTAAAGTGGTTATCTTAGTAGATGATGTATTATATACAGGAAGATCTGTAAGAGCAGCTATGGATGCAGTAATTGATTTAGGAAGACCTGCTAAGATAGAGCTTGCTATCTTTGTTGATAGAGGACATAGAGAACTTCCTATTCGAGCTGATTTTGTTGGAAAGAATATTCCAACATCAAGAAGCGAACAGGTAGTTGTTGATTTTGAGGCTAAGCAGGTTATTATTAAATAAGAAGTTATTCTTGTTTAACTTTAGTTAAAAGTTTGATATAATTATTATATGATTTTGGAGGATTATATGACTGAACTAGAAAAAGAAGATAAATTGGTATATGATGCTATAGAAGCAGAATTCAATCGTGAACAAACTCACATTGAATTAATTGCATCTGAGAACTTTGTTTCAAAGGCAGTACTTGAAGCACAGGGATCAGTAATGACTAATAAATATGCTGAAGGATATAGTGGGAAGAGATATTATGGTGGTTGTGAATTCGTAGATATTGTTGAAACTCTTGCTAATGAAAGAGTTCAAAAACTTTTTAATGTAAAGTATTCTAATGTGCAACCTCACTCTGGCTCACAAGCAAATATGGCAGCATATAGATCACTTATTAATATAGGTGACGTAATACTTGGTATGAATCTTGCTGATGGAGGACATTTAAGTCATGGTATGGCTAAGAATTTCTCAGGTTCAGATTATAAAGTTTATTCATATGGAGTAGATCCTAAGACTGGACTTATTGATTATGATGATGTTAAGGCTAAGGCATTAGAGTATAAGCCAAAACTAATTATTGCAGGAGCGTCAGCATATTCAAGAATTATAGATTTTAAGAAATTTAGAGAAATTGCAGATCTTGTAGGCGCTTATCTAATGGTTGATATGGCTCATATTGCTGGACTTGTAGCTGCAGGATTACATCCAAATCCTTGCGATTATGCAGATATAGTTACATCAACAACACATAAAACATTAAGAGGTCCAAGAGGTGGAATTATATTAACAAATAATGAAGATATTATTAAGAAAGTTAATTCAAGAGTATTCCCAGGAACTCAAGGTGGACCTTTAATGCATGTAATTGCTGCTAAGGCTGTAGCTTTTGGTGAAGCATTAAAGCCAGAATTTAAGGCATATGCAAAACAAATTATAACTAATATGCAAGCATTTTGTGATGAGCTTAATAAGAAAGGTTATACATTAGTTTCTGGTGGCTCAGATAACCATTTAGTTTTAGTTAATACTAAGGAATCATTGGGTATTACTGGTAAGGAAGCTGAAGAAACTTTAGCTAAGGTTAATATTACTGTTAATAAGAATGGAATTCCAGGAGATACTGAAAAACCAACTGTTACATCAGGTATTAGACTTGGTACAGCTGCAATGACTACTCGTGGATTTGGTGAAGAAGACTTTAGAAATGTAGCTCGTCTTATTGATTTAGCATTAAGAAATAAAGATGACGAAAATGTATTAAATGCAGTTAAGCTTGATGTAATTGCTTTAATGAAGAAACACCCATATGAGATTTAAACTATTGGAGGAATAAAATATATGAGCAAGTATACCGAAAAGGAAATTAGAGAAATAATTGAGAGTGAAAATGTTAAATACATTAGATTAATGTTTACTGATATGGATGGAATTTTAAAGAATGTTGAAATTCCAGTGTCAAGACTTGATGATGCTCTTGGAAATAAGATTATGTTTGATGGTTCTTCAATTGAAGGATTTGCAAGAGTATTTGAAGCTGATATGTATCTTCACCCAGATTTAGATACATTCTTAGTTCTAGAGTGGGAAGATTCTACATATGGTAAGGCTGCACGTTTCATCTGCGATATTTATAAACCAGGTGAAAATGGTGAACATGTACCATTTGAGGGAGACCCAAGAGGAATTTTAAAGAAAAATGTTGAAAAGATGAAAGATCTTGGATTTAAAGCATTTAACTGTGGAGTTGAACCAGAATTCTTCTTATTTAAGTTAGATGAAGATGGAAAACCTACATTAAAATTTAATGATAATGGATATTATTTTGATTTAGCACCAATGGATTCAGCTGTTGATTGCCGTCGTGATATTGTTTTACAATTACAAAGAATTGGATTTGATGTAGAAGCATCTCACCATGAAGCAGCTCCTGGTCAACATGAAATTGATTTTAAGTATGATACAGCATTATCTGCAGCTGATAATGTTCAAACATTTAAACTTGTAGTTAAAAATATTGCTCGTAAACATGGCTTACATGCAACATTTATGCCAAAACCAGTTGCAGGAATTAATGGTTCTGGAATGCATGTTAACTGTTCACTATTAACAAATGATAATAAGAATGCTTTCTTTGATGAAGCATCTCCAAATAAATTAAGCCAATTATGCTTAGATTGGATTGATGGAATTATTGCTCATGCAAAAGGATTCTGTTTCTTAACTAATCCAACTGTAAACTCATATAAGAGAATTGTTCCAGGATTTGAAGCACCATGCTATATTTCATGGTCAGATTCAAATAGATCTACAATGATTCGTATTCCAGCTGCACGTGGAATGGCTACTCGTACTGAAGTTCGTTCAGTAGATGTATCAGCTAACCCATATCTTGCGATTGCATCTATACTTGCAGCAGGTATTGATGGAATTAAGAAAAACTGTCCTCGTACAAAGGCAATATATGATAACCTTTATGTTATGTCTCAACAAGAGCGTGATGAAAAAGGAATCATTTCATTACCAGGAAACTTACATGATGCAATGATTGAGTTCTTAAAGGATGATGTTATTAAATCTGCAGTAGGACCTGTCGTTACAGAAAAACTTGTTGAATCAAAGAAGAAGGAATGGGATAATTTCCGTCGTGCTGTAACTGATTGGGAAATTAAGGAATACTTCGAAAAGTATTAAAATTATACTTTTGGTTTTGCAGATTTAAAAAAATAATACTTGCTTTAAAAATAAAGTTATGGTATCATATCAAAGTGAAACTTACTATGGCTAGACTACAGCTATGGCGGAAGGAGTGTAAAACTATGAAACAAGGAATTCATCCAGAGTATAAGAAAGTTACTGTTACTTGTACAACTTGCGGAGCTACATTTGAGACTGGTTCAGTTTTAGATGAGATTCGTGTTGATTCTTGCTCAAATTGCCATCCATTCTATACTGGAAAGCAAGCATTCGTTCAAAACGATGGACGTGTTGAGAAGTTCAATAAGCGTTACAATTTAAATAAGTAATATTAAAAAGCACTCTTTATTGAGTGCTTTTATATTTAAGGAGGCGATATAATGCAAGAATATTATATGAGAGAAGCTTTAAAAGAAGCTTATAAAGCATATAAAAAAAAGGAGATTCCTATAGGATGTGTAATTGTATATAATGATACTATAATTGCACGTGCACATAATTTAAGAGAAAGTAAGAAGAATGCATTATATCATGCTGAAATACTTGCGATTAAAAAAGCTTGTAAGAAATTAAAATCTTGGAGACTTGATATGTGTGATATCTATATTACACTTGAACCATGCCAAATGTGTAGTGGTGCTATACTTCAATCTAAAATAAAAAATACTTATTTTGGAGCATATGACGCAAAAACAGGTATGGCTGGGTCACGTTTTAATATGTTTGCTCTTAAATTTAATTATGAGCCGAATGTTGTAGGTGGAATTCTTGAGAATGAGTGTAAAACACTTATTAAGAATTTCTTTAAGGATTTAAGGGAAGAAAAATGATTGAAATATTAATAAGAGTATGCTAATATATTAATGGTCTGTCCAATCAGTTGCGGTGAACCTGGTCAGGATCGGAAGGTAGCAGCCATAAGCTTGCGCTGATGTGGATAGGCTCTTATAAAAAAGTTGAGATGCATATGCATCTTTTTTTAATTATTTTCTTAATTACTTTTACATCTATGATATAACCCGAGTTTGCCACTTTATAAAAATAAAAACCAGTAGAAAATCCT
>CAZJAM010000069.1:0-6456 GCA_964544095.1 uncultured Anaeroplasmataceae bacterium
ATGTTATTTTATAATTGGTATAATCCCACTCTGCATATAATTTTACATTAACATTATTTTTTTAATATAAACGCTTTTATAATTGAATTCTAGCGTATTAAAAAAGTAAAATCAATAGATAAAATTATTTATTTTATTTTATAAGTCATAATTTGCGAAAATATGTAAAAAAAATGAATGAATTCTTAATCTTTTTTAAGCTAAATTTCATAAAATATATTTTATAATTAATGCTTGTCTATTCGTTTTATAAGGCATAATTACATAAAAACGTGAAGTAAAAAATCGTAATTATTTTTGGATTCCTTTCATAATATATAAAGAATAAACATCGTTATCAAAAAGGATGTGTTTCCACATCCCATTATCTTATTTATTAATTTCATCTATAATTTCTTTTGTAAATTCAAAAATTTTGTTTTGTGCATTTTCAAAATCAATTGCTATAATACTTTCTATTGAAGAGGAAGCTATTATACCATCTACTGCATTTGCTAATTTATTTAAATTATTTAAAGATTCTACCTCAATACATACTGGAATATCAGTATATTTTTTTATTTCTTTTACAACACTAGATATATCATCTATTGTATTATCATCTGTTCTTCCAAATGATGTTAAATATATAAATCCTTCTGCAGAAGATGCAATTTTTTCAATTCTTTTAATTGATGTAGGGGCAATAAATGAAATGGTTGAAACATTATATTTAGAAGCTATATCTTTTACTTCATTCATTTCCTCATAAGGAAGATCTGGAATAATTATTCCTTGCATATTAAGACTTTGCATAGTCTTAAAGAAGTTATCATATCCATATACATATAAAGGATTTAAATATGTCATAAAACATATTGGAAAATCTTTATTAGATTTCCTAAATTCTTTTACTAAATCAAAAATCTTAGATATATTTGCGCCATTTGATAACGCTCTTTCATCTGCTTCCATAATTATAGAACCTTCTGCGATAGGATCTGAAAATGGAATTCCAATTTCAATTAATGAAGCACCAGCATCAACTAGTGTATTTAAATAATTTAGTGTAGAATCCATATTTGGATCCCCTGCAGTTATAAATGGTATAAAACCTTTTTTATTATTAAAATTAATCATGTAAATCTACCCCCATATAACGTGCTATTGCGGCAACATCTTTATCTCCTCTACCTGATACAGTTACAACCATTATTTTATCTTTTGGAAGAGTTGGCGCTATTTTCATAGCGTATGCAATTGCGTGTGATGATTCAATAGCAGGAATAATTCCTTCAGTTCTTGATAAATACTTGAAAGCTTCCACTGCTTCATCATCTGTAATTGCTACATATTTAGCTCTACCAGTCTTATATAGATTTGCGTGTTCTGGTCCAACTCCTGGGTAATCAAGACCTGCAGAAATTGAATATACAGGAGCTATTTGTCCTTCTTCATTTTGACAGAAAAGTGATTTCATTCCATGGAATACCCCCATCTTTCCAGTACTTATTGTTGCGGCAGTAAGCTTAGTATCTATTCCCTTACCTGCTGCTTCACATCCAATTAGTTCTACTTCCTTATTTTCTATAAATTCAAAGAAAGTACCAATCGCATTTGAACCTCCACCAATACAAGCCATTACTATATCTGGAAGTCTTCCTTCTTTTTCTAACATTTGTTCTTTAATCTCTTTTCCAATTACCTTTTGGAAATCACGAACAATCATTGGGAATGGATGAGGTCCCATTACAGAACCAAGTACATACATTGTATCATCCATTCTATTAGCCCACTCTTTCATAGCGGCATTAACGGCATCCTTTAATACACGAGATCCTGTTTTTACTGCGTGTACCTTAGCACCTAAAAGCTTCATTCTAAATACATTAAGAGCTTGTCTTTTTGTATCTTCTTCACCCATAAATATTTCACATTCAAGGCCCATTAATGCCGCAACTGTTGCGGTTGCTACTCCATGTTGACCTGCACCTGTTTCTGCGATAACTCTCTTCTTACCCATTTTTTTAGCAAGTAAGCATAACCCAAGACAGTTATTAATCTTATGTGCACCTGTATGATTTAAATCTTCACGTTTTAAATAAATCTTACATCCACCTAAGTCCTTTGTCATCTTTTCAGCATAATAAAGTCTTGATGGTCTTCCTGCATAATTTCTATATAAATCATTTAATTCTTTAATAAACTCAGGATCCTTACTATATTTCAGGTAAGCCTCCTCAACTTCATTTACTGCGTTCATTAAAATTTCTGGGACATATTGTCCTCCAAATTCTCCATATCTACCTTTCATAATATTCACCTCATAATACATTTTTATTTTTTGTTTTATTAAATATTTAAATAAATTAATATTCTAGCCAGCTTAGTCTCATATTTCCTCCTTAAAAACAAAAAAACTCGTCCTAATATATAGGACGAGATAAACCCGCGGTACCACCTAAATTTCATAAGAGGTAAATCTTATGACAACTTTAATCATAAATGCTATCACATTTACTGCAACTAACGTATGCATACGTAACAAGATACTCTGATAAAATCATTTCATTGTTCCCTCGATGGTCCATTTTTCAACCCTCAATACTATAAGGACTTCCACCAATGCCTTACTCTCTATAAGCGATAAGTTGTTTTATTTCCATCTCACAGGTTTTTATTAAGATATTTGTATTTTAGATTATTATCTTGTTAAAGTCAATATAATTTATTCATTAATTGTATTATTTAAATTATTATCAGCATTTTTATAATATTTATTGCATTTTATTATAAAATGAATAATAAAAGGTAGGGAAATAAGTGATGATATTAAATCCGATATAGGAGTTGCCATAGCAATTCCTTTAAATCCCATTCCAGCATAATATAATATTATTATCACAGGAATTAATATAATACCAGATCTTAACATCGCAAGGAATGATGCGATTTCTGATTTTCTAATTGACTGATATAACATATTCGCAATTACAGATACAGGTACTACAAAGGCAAATATTGAAGAATATCTTATAGCCTTTGTGGCAAGATTCATAACAATAGGGTCATCATTAAATATTTTAGCTATACCACGAGGATATACAATTCCTAAAAATGATACAGAAAATACAAGTATCATTGCGGTAAACATTGTAAATAATACTGCTTCTTTAACTCTATCATATCTTTTAATGGCATTATTAAATGCACATACTGGTTGAAATCCTTGACCAAGACCTAAGCCAATACAAGATATAAATGATGCATATCGTGAGGCAATAGACATTGCGGCTATATTTGCGTCAGCAGACTCTGTAGTACTTAGTCCCAAAGATATTGCGTCTGCTTCTCCTACAAGTCTTGCATATTGGTTTAATACACCACTTGATAATGACATAAAGGCATTACGAATAAATGATGGAAAACCTGCACGAATTATTAGAAAATAATTTATAGGTTTTCTTGAAATAAATTTAAATTTAATTTTTGATGTAGCTTTCAAAACATACATTATAAATAAAATAATAAATGATATTATTTGAGATATTGCAGTAGAAAGACCTGCACCAAATACACCCATATTAAAAACTCTTACAAATAAATAATCACCGAATATATTAAGTATAGCGCCAGATACTAAACCAATCATAGCTAAAGACGCTCTTCCCTCATATCTTAGGTTATTATTTAATACCATTGAGGCAATAAATAATGGCCCTGATACTAAAATACATCTTGAATAATCTTTTGCATAAGGAAGGATTGTTTTAGTAGAACCTAAGGCATATAATATTGGATCTAAGAAAATAAAACCAAATATTAATATTAAAAGTCCAATTATAAGAGATGTGAAAAAGGAGGTTGATACAAACATTGATGCCTTATCATTTTCCTTAAGTGCAAGATGACGTGATACATATGTACCACTTCCATGGCCTAAGGTAAAGGCAATTGCTTGAAGTAAGAATTGAAGTGTAAACACAATACCTACTGCACCTTGTTCAGATGTACCAAGAGTACCTACAAAGTAGGTATCAGCCATATTATATATATTTGATATTAATGCAGTAATAATTGTAGGAATTCCAAGAGTAATTATTAATCCTGGAATCTTATCATCACGCATTTTTTTATATTGCTTATCCTCATCTTCCAACTCTATCGCCTACCTTTAAAGAATAAAGCATTCCATTTTATATAGAAAATACATTAGTATATTTTAATATTCCGTAAATTAAAATAGTGATAGCAGAAAGTATTATTCCTGCGAATGCCTTTCCTCTTTTGCCTTTTCCAAAGAATAGCCCTAAGATTGAGGCTAATAATGGGATGAATGATACATAGCATACAAGCATCATCGCTTTAAGTGTAGTATCATCCATAATTTTAATTGTTTCAAGATTCTCAGATTTTGCGTTCTTTGAACCTATTACATAATATGCATGTATTAAGAATCCAACACACATTATTAAAAATAATACAAAAGATATTTTTGTAGATACACTAGATACCTGTGCTTGAAATCCATCAACATGCTTAGATGTTAAAACATCAATTTTCTTTTCGTTTTCCAGAACTCTTGAAGTAAGTTCTAAAACATCTTTAGAATCAGCTTTTTCTTCTATTTCTTCTTCCTCTTTTAGGTTAGGCTTTTGGGCATCTTGTAGTTGAACCTTTAAAGTTTCAATCTCTTCTTTTAATGAAGAAATTTCATTTTTTAAATCTTTAATATCTGAGTCATAATTTTTATCATTTGAAGGCTTTTCAAGTGTATCAATCAGACTTAATTTCTGATTTATTTGTTTAACACTACGCTCAAGACGTAGAACTTTAACTATAGTAGACGCTCTACTACTTCTATATTCTTCTTCCTCTTCATCATCATCGTCATCGCTATAATCCATTGATTGCGCGCGTTCATTTACTACTTCTTCTTCAATATCATTTAAAAACATATTAATCAATCCCCTTTTTTAGAAAGCAAAATTTCCATCTTTAAATATTTGATGTGCTACTCCATTATGGTCGTATCCCACAATATTTAAATCCTTAGTTCCAATCATAAAATCAACATGAGTTAGTGAATTATTAAATGGAATATCCTTAAATTCTTCATCACTCATAGTCTCATAGCCTTTAAGATTATCTCTAAATGCCATACCTAGAGCTAAGTGGCATGCGGCATTCTCATCAAACAAAGTATTATAGAATAATATTCCTGATTTATTAATAGGAGAATCATATGGTACAAGTGCTACTTCACCTAAATGATGTGATCCCTCATCAGTATCTATAATCTTTTGTAATTCAGATAAACCTTTTTCTGCTTCAGCTTTAACAACTCTTCCAGCCTCGAAATAAATCTTAAAATTATCAATTATAACACCATTATGTGATAATGGTTTTGATGATACAACAACTCCATCAACACCATTTATATCAGGCATTGTAAATACTTCCTCTGTTGGCATATTCGCAACAAATTCAATACCTTTTAATGAATTTTCTGATGCTGATTGCCATAAGTGGTCTTTATGAAGTTTAAGTTTAAGCTTAGTACCATTAGATGCACTATATTCTAGATAATCTAGATTAAGTTCATTTAATACTTTTGCCTTAGAAGCTAAATATGATATATGATCATTCCATGCCTTAAGTGGATCATTACTATCAATTCTTGTTGTTTTTATAATAGCTTCCCATAACTTCTTCATAGCCTCACTTGGTTTAAGACTAGGGAATATCATTTTAGCCCACTCTTTTGATGGTACAGCTACAATGCACCATTGATCATAACCTTCACAAATATCTCTATATTTCTTTATTACCTTGCGACGAGCATTATATATTCTTGAAATCTTATCATTATCAAGATTTGCGAAAGCTTCAGGGTTTTCATCTTCAACATATATTCTACAAGGAATTGATTTAGAGTTATGTTCAGCTCTCTTTTCCTCATAATCTTCAACTGTTGATAAAGCTTCTTCCGAACCATATTTATAAGCTACATAATCTATATCTTCATCAGTCCAGTTTAAAACAACTTTACGGCATCCATTCTTATAACATTCTTCTACAATATATTTAGCAAATTCTCTTTGTCTTGTTGATATATATAATAATATATCTTGTCCCTTTTGAAGATTAATACCTTTTTTTACAATAACTTTTGAAAATCTTTTATAAATTGTCTTATTCATAATTCTTACTCCTCAATAATATCTTCAAAAGATACCTTAATAAGTTTCTTTAAATCGAGTGGATTTATTTCTACTTGGTATCCAATTTTACCGGCTGAAAAAATAATGGTATCAAAATCTAATGCAGATTTATGCACAACTGTTTGAAATGATTTTTTCATACCAATTGGCGAACATCCACCTCTTACATAACCTGTAAGTGGTAATAATTCCTTTACACTAATCATCTCAACACTTTTTTCTAAAACAGCTTTAGCACATTTCTTTAAATCAA
>CAZJAM010000070.1:0-6187 GCA_964544095.1 uncultured Anaeroplasmataceae bacterium
AACCCTCGTAGTCAGCTTGGAAGGCTGAGGTTCTACCATTAAACTACGCCTGCATGTATATATAACAATAGTAATATAATGTATATAATTAATTAAATGGAGCAGGCGAAGGGAATCGAACCCTCGTAGTCAGCTTGGAAGGCTGAGGTTCTACCATTAAACTACGCCTGCATATATACAATGAATAATTATATACGCTATATTCTATTGGAATATTTAACACGCCCTTGATTATATATGAAATAAGTTTTAGTGTCAAGATAATTTTTTTAAATATTAAAGCATTTTTATAGATTTTTTATGCTTTCTTGGTTAGAATAAATATAGGTGATTTAAAATGTTATTACATTTAAAAGGAAATGAATTAGAAAAAATTATAAATAGTAATGAAAAAGTGCTTGTTGATTTTTATGCTGATTGGTGTAATCCATGTAAAATGCTTGGTGAGTCTATAGAAGAATTAGTATGTGAACACACTGAAATGATGGTGGCAAAGGTTAATGTAGAGGAATCTCCTGAAGTTTTTGAAAAATACAAAGAGAAATCTATTCCACTTCTTGTAATGTATAAAAATGGTAGAATAGTAAAGAAAATAGTAGGATTTATTCCAAAAGGCATGGTTTGGAGAATATATAATGAGTAATTATGATGTTATTGTTATAGGTGCTGGTCCTGCTGGTATCAGTGCTGCAATTTATTTAAAAAGATATAATTTAAATCCACTTGTAATATCAAATGGAAAATCTTCACTTTTTAATGCGAAAATAGAAAATTATTATGGTATTGAATCAATTAGTGGAGAAGAATTATTTAATAATGGTATTAAACAAGCGAAGCGTCTTGGAATAGATGTCATATCAGCTGAAGTTACAAATATCGAACCATACGATAATATGGGTGTTCTTACAACTTCTGGATATTATCATACTAAGGCTATATTACTAGCTACAGGAAGGGCTCGTAATAAACTTAATATTAAAGGCGCAAATGAGCTTATTGGTAAAGGTATATCAATGTGTGCTACATGTGATGGATTCTTTTTTAGAGGTAAAAAGATTGCGATTCTTGGTTCTGGCGCATTTATGGAAGTAGAGCTTGATGTATTAAAAAGATTTACTAAAGATATTACAATATTTACAAATGGTGAAGAATATGAATCACCTGATTTTAGCGTAGTATCAGATAAAATAGTTGAGATTACAGGTACTGATAGTATTAAATCTATTAAAACTACTAACAATGAATATAATATTGAAGGACTATTTGTAGCGCTAGGTTATGCGAACGCATTGGATTTCGCAAATCATATTGGTATTGAGCTTGATAAGGATAATTATTTTAAGGTTGATAGTAATATGCAAACCAATGTTCCTGGAATATTTGCGGCAGGAGATGTAATTGGTGGACTTCTACAAGTTTCTAAAGCTGTAGGTGATGGGGCAATTGCGGCTCTTGGAATTAAAAATTATATTAAAACATTAACTAATAATTAGAATACTTTAGTCTTTATGGCTAAAGTTTTTTAATTATTTAAACAAAATAATTATTTTTTATGCTATAATTTTTTTAAGGGGATAGTAATATGAAGGTAATATTTACATCAAAAAGAAGTATTTCAATGTTAATATTTTTAATTTTAGGTACTATATTTTTTATTTTAGGATATAAACTTATTGAACCAGTTCTTTATTTTATTGGTACCCTCGTTTGCCTTGCGGGATTATTAAAGCTTACCTTATTAAATAAAAATAATACCCCTAAAGCAGATTTTATTCTTGATTTAATTGAAGGAATAGTATCTATTTGTGTTGGTGTTGTGACTATTCAATTTTGGAATTACAATCTTGTTATCTTTATAACAGGGTTTGTATATCTTGTAATTCCTGTTATAAGACTTTTTATGGCTAAAAATCTTATTAATCAACTATTTGTTGATTCATTAAAATATCTTTCTATTATAGTTATGATTTCATGCATAAATAAAGAAAAGCTTACAGGACATGTTGTTGGTGCTATTTTTTATGGCATAGCTATTTTTATATTTGTTACATTGATTATTAAAATAAAAAGAATAAAGAGGAGTGAATATATTAATGAAATCCAAAATTAAAGCTAAAAAGCATAAATTATCACCGATTTGGTATGTACTTGGTATTGGAGTAATTTTAGTAATTTTATTATTTGTTGTCTCATCAGTTATTAATGTTGGTGAGAAATTTAGAGGATTAGGATCATTTGGTAAATATATAGAGTGGGGATTCTATATTTTGGTTGCGTTTTTATTATGGTTCTTATTAATTAATCCTATAAGAGTAATTATTACAGCACCTGACTTATCAATAATTACAACAGTTGATGGTGATAGTAGTAAATATGATCACTTATATAAAAAAGTTGCGAAGAATATTGTTAAAGCCAATGATTTAGAGAGTGATAGTGTTAAACTTTTAACTGATTACAAAAATGTAGTTGAGTTAAAGCTAAATCTTCAAATTGTTTTTGATAAAGAAATTAAAAAACAATTAAATGATGTTATAATAGCTCACGCAAAAACTGTTATGATATCAACTGCAATTTCTCAAAATGCCCGTGTTGATATGTTTACTGTTTATGCAGTTAATCTAAGACTTATAAAAACATTAGTTGAACGTTGTGGATTCCGTCCATCATATAAGAATTTATCTAAATTATCAGTTAGAGTGTTTGCCACTGCGTTGATTGCGGATGGATTGCAATCTATTACAATGGATGATATATTACCTCAATCTGCATTAGGACCACTTAATGAAATTCCTTTTATTAAACCAATTATGTCATCAATTACACAAGGAGTCGCAAATGGGCTTCTTACAATTAGAATTGGTGTTGTTACAAGAAAATATTTATTTAAAGATGGTTCCGCTATCACACGTGAAGATATAAGATCACAAGCATGGAAGGAATCTTTAAAGTTAATTCCACAAATTGTTGCGGATACATTTACATTTGTTCCTAAAAAGATAGTTAAGTTCTTTACTAAAGGAAAGAATGAAAAGAAAGAACAAGAACTTGCACAAATTGAAGGTTAATTATGAGACTTTTAGGAAAAAATGATAAAAAAGACTATAAAAAAGGTCAAGAAATAATACGACGTATTGGAGTAAGGGCTATAATAATTGAAGATGGCAAAATATATTTATCATATTCAAATAGAAATAAATTTTATAAGCTTCCTGGTGGTGGAGTTAATAAAGGTGAAACTATTATTAAAGCTTTGAAAAGAGAAACACTTGAAGAAGTTGGTATTACTATTAATCCTAAGTGTATTAAGCGTTATGGCTTATTTATTGATAAATGGAGAAGTATAAGACTTAATGATATGGATAAAATTTGGTTTCAAAAATCAACTTGTTTTATATGTAAGAGGCAAGGAGAAATAAAAGATATAATGCCTACAGATTCTGAAATTTTGGATGAATGCCAAATGAAATTTGTTGACATTAATAAAGCAATTGCCACTAATGAAGCACGTATGAAATCAATTGAATATTCACCTAAGGAAAGATTTCTTGAACGTGAAACATATTTGTTCAAACTTATTAAAAAAGAACTTATAGAAAAAAATAAAAAAAAGTGAAAATTTTAAATTGACATTCACTTTTATATTTTATATAATAACAATGTTGTAACATGCACCACTTAGAAGAGGTCATAAATATTACATTGTAATTACCTTTATAGTGAGTCTTATTTAAAATTATCAGGAGGTGTAACGACATGTATGCAATAGTAGAAACTGGTGGAAAGCAATATAAAGTTGAAGTAGGAACTACTTTATTCGTTGAGAAGCTTGATGCCAATGAAGGTGACACAGTTACTTTCGACAAGGTTTTATATGTAAACGGAACTGCTGGTGCTCCTTATGTTAAGGGTGCTACAGTATCAGCTAAGGTTGAGAAGCAAGGACGCGGAAAGAAGATTATTATTTTCAAGTATAAACCAAAGAAGAAAGAACATAATAAGAAGGGTCATCGTCAATCTTATACAAAGTTAACTGTTGAAGCAATTAATGCTTAATAGTATATGACAAAATATAGTATAAAGAATACTTTAGATCTATATATAATTGAAATTAAAGGTCACTCAAATTTTGCACCAGTTGGTGAAGATATTGTGTGTGCCTCAGTTTCAACTGCAGTTTATATGACTAGAAATACTTTAGAGAATTTAGAACCTAGTTACAATTTATCTAATGTTAAATTAGATGAGGGATATGCTTACTTTGAAGTAGATAAAAAATATAAAAATGCAGTAAAGATTCTAGAAGTTCTAGAATTTACATTGAACAATTTGGAAAGTCAATTTCCTAAATATATTAAAAAAGTAAAGTAGGAGGTGCTTTTATGTTAGCTTTAAATATCCAATTATTCGCTTCTAAAAAGGGAGTAGGATCAACTAAGAACGGACGTGATTCTCACGCTAAGAGACTTGGAGCTAAGGCTTCTGATGGAGAGTCTGTAACAGCAGGATCAATTTTATATCGTCAAAGAGGAACTAAGGTTCTTCCAGGAAATAATGTTGGACGTGGTGGAGACGATACATTATTCGCTAAAACAACTGGTGTTGTTAAGTTTGAGCGTGTAGGACGCGACAAGAAGCAAGTTTCTGTTTATCCAGAAGACTAATAATATAGATACCCACTTTTAATGGGTATCTTTTTTTATAAATATAGGAAGGAGGCATTATTTATGTTTCTAGATTCAGTAAAAATTGAAGTAAATGCCGGTAAAGGTGGTAATGGTATTGTTGCATATCGCCGTGAATTAAAGGTAGAAATGGGAGGTCCTTTTGGAGGATCTGGTGGAAAAGGTGGAGACATCGTTTTTCGTGGTAATTCAGGGCTTTCTACTCTTTTAGACTTAAAATACATGAAAGTTATAAAAGGAAATAATGGTGAAAATGGTCGTAATAAAGGTATGTATGGTGCACAAGCAGAAGATACTGTGATTGATGTACCTCTTGGTACTACTGTATATGACGAGGATACAAAAGAAGTTGTAGCCGATATTACTAAACCAGGACAAATGGCAATAATTGCCAAAGGTGGTCGTGGAGGACGTGGAAATATGGCTTTTGCGACTGGAATTAATAAATGTCCTGATTTTTCTGAACAAGGAGAACCTGGACAAAAAAGATATATTCGTTGTGAATTAAAGGTCCTTGCAGATTGTGGACTTGTAGGATTCCCATCAGTTGGTAAATCAACCATTATTAATGCTTGTTCTGCCGCTAAGGCAAAGGTTGCGGCATATCACTTTACAACAATAGTACCAAATCTTGGTATGGTAAGACTTCCAGATGAAAGATCATTTGTAATGGCTGACCTTCCAGGTATTATTGAAGGAGCTTCGCTTGGACTTGGATTAGGTCTTGAGTTCTTAAAGCATATTGAGCGTTGCCGTGTTATTGTACATGTAATTGATATGGCCGGAACTGAAGGAAGAGATCCACTTGATGACTTTGAAAAAATCAATGCTGAATTAAAGTCATATAAGATGAATTTAATGAAGAGACCAATGATTGTTGCGGCAAACAAGATGGATATAGATGGTGCAGAAGATAATCTTAAAAGATTTAAAGAAAAATATCCTAATATTGAGGTTTTTGCGATTTCTGCATACACTCATCAAAATCTTGAACCACTATTATACAAGATTGCAGATACTCTTGAGGTAACAGAAGAATTTAGCTTACTTGAGGATGATGAAAGACAAGATATTGTTAATTATACATTCCGTGAAGAAGAGAAAATGTTTGAAATATCTAAAGATGATGCAGGTAGATATATAGTTACTGGAAAACCTTTAGAAAGAATTGTTGCGATGATTAATTTCAACCAAGAATCTGCAGTAATTCGTTTTACTCGTCAACTTCGTTCATTTGGTGTTGATGAAGCATTACGTAAAGCTGGATGTAAGGATGGAGACATAGTTAGAGTCCTTGACATGGAATTTGAATTTAGAGATTAAATTATAGTGAATTTTTATGTATAACCAATTTAATGGAGATACATAGAAATTCACTTTTTTTAATACCATTCAAAAAAAGTAGTAAATTTTTACACAAAACTCTTGACAAAGCCCATTATTATTGTTATAAGTGGGTGGACCAAGGAGAGTTAACTCATGCGCATAATCCTTAAAATCCT
>CAZJAM010000071.1:0-6145 GCA_964544095.1 uncultured Anaeroplasmataceae bacterium
AAAAGATACAGACAAAACAACAGGTGGAGACACTGGAAAAGACACAGATACAACTTCAGGTAACGGAGCATCTGAAGGTGCATTAGACAGTGGAAATGGAACTGTAGATAGCGTTGGTGCTATTGAAGTTACATCATGTAGTGGTAATACAGAAACTGCTTATGTAGAATTCAAAAAGTATAGCAATGCAGTATCTTACAATGTATATGCAAAGAAAGAAAATGGAGTTGAATATGAATTATTAGATTATAAAGATGTTTATATTCAAGAACTTTCATCAGGTACAATGAGAGCTGATATATTCGGACTTCCTGGTGGAGATTATAAAATTAAGGTATGCCCTGTTACTGCATCTACTGAAATTAATAACCCAACAGTAATTGATGTATCAGTTGTAGCATATGATAGATCAGGTTATGCACATTTCAACTATACAGATGGTGTTGGTGCATATAATGATGATGGAACATTAAAAGAAAATGCTATTGTTATTTATGTTACTGATGATACTAAAAATACAGTTGAATTAACATATGATGGTTTAACTGTTAAAGGTATAGGAAATATTTTAAACTCTGCAGGACAAAAATGTAGTGATGCTGGTTACGAAGATAAATGTAAGAAAGTATCAAGTGGAAAAACATATTATGGTTTAGGTAATGAAAATGGTGGAATCCTTAAAAAGCTAGCTGATGCAAATATTCCACTTGCCATAAGAATGGTAGGATTAATTTCTGAATCTGGAAATTATGAACAAAAGACATATAATGCAGCAGATGCTGGATTAATCGAGGGACTTACAGATTATGACTCAGTTGACTATGGTGGTTCTGAAGGTGATAATGGTCACATGGCACGTATGAAGAGTGCAAAGGATGTAACTATTGAAGGAGTAGGAACTAATGCTGGACTTGATGGATGGGGAATTCACTTTATGTGTGAAAGCTCTAGCCCAACACTTGGAAAGAGTTTTGAGGCAAGAAACCTAGTATTTATGAATACACCAGAAGACGCACTAGGTATGGAAGGTGTTCAAGATGGAAGTACTATAACAGCATCAGTTGAAAGATGTTGGGTACACCATAATACATTCTTAGCACCAAGTATTGGAAGCCCTGCTGAATCTGATAAGGCTGAAGGAGACGGATCTTGTGATTTCAAGAGAGGACAATATTTCACAATGTCATATAACTATTTTGAATATTGCCATAAGACAAACCTTGTAGGATCTTCAGATTCATCACTTCAATATAATCTATCATACCATCATAATTTATGGTATAACTGTGGATCTCGTATTCCACTTCTAAGACAAGCTAATATGCACTTCTATAATAACTATATATATGGTGATTCAAGTGATACAAAAGCAAATTTATCTTATGTAACATCTCTTCGTGCAAATTCATATATGTATGCTGAAAACAACTATTATGAAGGATGTAAGAACGTATTTACTGATGGAGGATCTGGAACAGCTGCTAAGTTATATGGAAATATAATGGTTCAATGCTTTGGAGATCAAGTTGGTACAGTAGTAACAAATAGAGAAGCATCTGTATCATCATCATGTGCATATAACGGAGTTTCTTATCAAAATTTTGATACAAACTCAAGCTTATTCTACTATAATACAACTACAAAACAATCTGATTGCTATCTAACTACTGCAGAAGTTGCAAGAGAAGAAGTAATCAAATATGCAGGTAGTGAATATAGAACTGCATTAAATAAGACAACTTTAAAGACAACTGATTATAACTTCAATGATAAAACACCTACAACATCTGTTACTGCAGGTAGTGTTACACTTCCAACAGCTAAGGGTGAACAAACAGTATCTAATATTATTTGGTCAGGAATAACAGGAGTTTCATCAGGAACTGTAAAAGGAAGAGGAAAGATTGCTACATTCAAGGTAGATAAATATTATACTCTTAATATTTCAATGACTGGTTCTTCATCTCAAGCATTAAATGCTGGTGCAGTTGTTAATTCACAAGGAAAAATTATGATTGCCGGAAGCGGTAGCGTAGTATTAGCTCCTGGAATTTACACAATAGTATCTTGTCAAAAGGATAAAGATTCTTCAATTACAAGTATTTCATTTGAAGAATATGATTCAGAAGCATTAAAGACTGAATTAATTAATGAATATAATACAGCATATAACAATATACCTTCAACAATTGAATTTACTGATTCATGCTACGAAAGTATTAAAACTGCTGTAGATGCATATGAAGCACTTGGTTCATATAAGAGTGAAGTTACAACTACTCCATATACAGCATTTGATTCATACATTGCATTAAATGTTGCATATGTTGAAGGATTAATTAATGACATTGGTACAGTTTCAAAATCTTCATCTCAAAAGATTGTTGCTGCAAGAAATGCATATAATAAACTAATAACTAAGGATAATTCAGCTACAGTTTCAAATTATGCAACATTACAAGCAGCAGAAACAGCTTATGAGAGCTTTGCAGTAGAAGGTGCAATAGATTTAATTAATGCTATTGGTACTGTAACATTAGATTCAGAAAACGCAATTGATCTTGCAAGAAGTGCTTATAATTCTCTTGATGATGATCAAAAAGGTAATGTTACAAATTATTCTACTCTTCAAGCAGCAGAAACTACTCTAGCATCTCTTAAGAGAGTTAATAATGTTAACACATCAATTGCTGATGTTGATGTAGCTAGCGCAAATGCTTCAGAGCTTTCAAGTGTAATTACAGCATATAATGCATTAACTACAGCAGAACAAGCTCAAGTAACAGATACTACTAAACTTGAATCTATTAAAGTTGCATACTTCAATGCCCTTGTTCAATCATTACCATCAACAATTACTATGGCAAATAGAACAACTATAGAAACAGCAAATGCTATTTATGCAACATTAACTGATGCATCAAAGACTGCAGTAGCTACAAACTATGCAACTCTTACAACTGCAACAGAGGCTCTTACTGAATTATTAAATGCAGCAGTAACTTGTACATTTGCAGGATCACCATCTGATTCAAGCGTAACAGTTTCAGGAAAATATAAAGAAGTATCTGCTACAATTGATGGAGTTTCATATACACAAGGATTAAATATGGAATCTTCTACAACAGTAACATTCACAACATCTTCTGAAAAGACATTAACATTACATGTTACAGCTGGACAAAAGATTATAGTTGATGGTACAACATATAGTGTTCCTACAACTGGTGTACTTGTTGTTGGTAAGCTTGCAGCAGGAACTCATACAATTACTAAGAGTACAACAAAGACATATTTATATTGCTTAATGTTATCTTAATAAATAAAGAAATGTCCCGATTAACGTCGGGATATTTTTTGCATTCATAAAAATAATTAAAATAATAAAAATAATTGCTATTGCATTATAAATAATTTAATGTATAATATAAGTGAAAGGATGTGGGATTATGGCAATCTTATGGTTCGATGAGAAGAATAAAGGTTTGATTGCTACCATAGCTACAGCTAATATTACACTTAATAAAACAGCGAAAAATTTAATTGAATATGCTTATAGTGTTATGCTTGGTATAAACAAAGAGGAACATAAAGCGTATATAAAAGCTTTGAATAAAGAAACGGTAGAAAGAGGAAATATTCCACAAACTCAATTATATACTGTTACATTAAGGCAAAGTTATGGTAGAATTAGTAATAAGGAATATATTAAAAGAATAAGCGAGTTAACTGGTAAAGATTATACAAGCCCAGTTAAGTATATTATGACATATGATCATGATGAACACATGCTTATTATTGATTTGAATAGGGAGGTATAGAGAAATGCTATTATCATTTTTATCATTAGATACCGCAATGATATTTGTTTGGCTTATAATTGCGATTGTTGCGTTTATTATAGAAGCTAACACAACTGATTTATCATCTATATGGGCAACAGCAGGAGGAGTAATAACTGCTATTGTGGCAGTTTGGTGCCATACTATATGGATACAAATAACAATATTTTTAGTGATTTCAGTACTTGGAATATTACTTATAAGGCCATATATAATAAGATATGTTAAAAGAAATGAAATTGGTACAAATGTTGATGCTTTAATAGGAAAAAGAGCAGTTTGTATAGATGATATAGGGCCAGATAATATTGGCTCATGTAAAATTGAAGGTAAAATCTGGAGTGCAAAAGCAAAAGATGATACTATAACAATTAATGTTGGTCAAAAGGTAGAGGTATTAGCCATAGATGGAGTTAAGCTAATAGTTAAACCTGTTGAAGAAAATAAAAAAATAGAAGGAGAATAAGTTATGATATTTTTAAGTGGAACAGCAATGGTCGGAATTATTATTTTAGCAGTAGTAGCAGTTATTATACTTATTATGCTTGCTACATCAATTAAGGTTGTAAAACAAACAGATAAATATGTTATTCAGCGTCTTGGTGCGTATCACGCAACATGGAATGTAGGAGTGCATTTCCTAATTCCATTCATAGATAAAGTTGCTAAAGTAATTACAATGAAGGAACAAGTAAGAGATTTTGATCCTCAATCAGTAATTACAAAGGATAATGTAACAATGCAAATAGATACAGTTGTATATTTTCAAATTACAGATCCTCAAAAATATGCATATGGTATTGAAAATCCAATATTTGCAATTGAAAATCTTTCTGCAACAACACTTCGTAATATTATTGGAGACCTAGATTTAGACGCAACTCTTACTTCAAGAGATATTATTAATACACAAATGCGTCAAATCTTAGATGAGGCAACAGATCCTTGGGGTATTAAGGTTAATAGAGTAGAACTTAAAAACATTTTACCACCAAAGGATATTCGTGATGCTATGGAAAAACAAATGCGTGCTGAGCGTGAACGTCGTGAAGTTATCTTAAAAGCTGAAGGAGAAAAACAATCTCAAATTCTTATAGCTGAAGGAGAAAAAGAATCTGCAATTCTTCGTGCTGAAGGAGAGAAGGAGCAAATGATTAGACTTGCTGAAGGAGAAAAAGAAAAACTTATTAATCTTGCAGAAGGACGCGCAAAAGCTATTGAGTGTGAAAAACAAGCAGAAGCTTTAGGAATTAAGCTTATCAAAGAAGCTGGAGCTGATAATTCAGTATTAAGCATAAAAGCAATGGAAGCATTAACTAAACTAGCAGATGGAAAAGCAACAAAGATTATTGTCCCATCAGAAATTCAAAATTTATCAGGTGTTCTATCTGCTGCTAAAGCTGTTGTAGAATCAGACGATAAAAATAATAAGTAATATATAAAAATAGGCTTATGTATTTCATAGGCCTTTTTTAAATTGTTAAATATTCTTTACATTTTTGTGCTATAAATGATATAATTAAAAAGTGGAGGATTATTTTATGACTAATAGAGTACATGAATTAAGAAAACAGCATAAAATAACACAAGAAGCATTAGCTAATATGGTTAGTGTAACAAGACAAACCATAATCTCTATTGAAAACGGAAAATATCAAGCATCACTGTTATTAGCTTTAAAAATAGCTAAAATATTTGATTTACCTGTAGAAGAAATATTTATGTTAGAGGATGGTGAGTAATGTGAATGTGTATGATTTAGCCAAACTTAAAAAGACTACAAAGATTAAAATAGTATTTATGTCTATATCTATCGCAATCCCTTTGATTTTGGTAGCAATATTAGGCCCTCTATCTATTAAATATTTTTCGGATTGGGTTCAAATTCCTGTTAAAGTGCTAGATTTAATAATAGTTGTAGTAGGAGAAGCTTTTATTATATATAAAGTAGCTTATTATGGAAGAATACTTGCATCAGATGAATATGCTAAAAAAGTTCTTATTAAAAAGAATGATGAAAGATTAATATTCATTAAACAAAAATATTCATTATTCACTGTGAAAATGGTTGTATTTCTAATGTTAATTGCGATTATAGTATCAGGATTTATTAATACTATAGTTTTTGTAACATTATTGATAACACTTGCGATTGTTGGCCTTACATGGTTAATTACTATGATTTATTATAAAAACAAATATTAATATATAAAACATTATATAAGCCTAGGAATTGATTACTATCAACCCCTAGGTTTTTTAATATATTCATAAAACTTGATAATCATTTAAACTTCCAAAAA
>CAZJAM010000072.1:0-5945 GCA_964544095.1 uncultured Anaeroplasmataceae bacterium
TAGCTTTTAAGCTTAAATTACATATTTATGTGCATCTCAATCTTTTTTAAAAGCCATATTGGCTTAATAATGTATTTAAAAAGAATTAATGTCTAAATCAATAAAGATTAGTTATTAAATAGTGGTGTTGATAGATATCTATCACCATTATCTGGAAGTAATACTACAATCTTCTTTCCTTTATTTTCAGGACGTTTCGCTACAGTAGTTGCGGCAGCAATTGCAGCTCCTGATGAAATTCCTATAAATATTCCATCAGTTTTTACAACCTTAGATCCTACAGTAAACGCATCTTCATTTGATACTGTAATTATCTCATCATAAACTTTAGTATTTAGTGTCTTTGGTACAAATCCAGCACCTATTCCTTGAATCTTATGAGGACCTGCAACACCTTTTGATAATACTGGTGATGTTTCTGGTTCTACTGCGATTACCTTAATATTAGGATTTTTACTCTTTAAATATTCTCCAACACCTGATATTGTTCCACCTGTTCCAACACCTGCAACAAATATATCTACCATACCATCTGTATCGTTCCAAATTTCAGGTCCTGTAGTTTCAAAGTGCGCTTTTGGATTTGCAGGATTATCGAATTGTCCTGCAATTACTGAACCTGGAATAGTTTTTTTAAGTTCTTCTGCCTTTTCTATTGCGCCCTTCATTCCTAAAGTTCCTTCAGTAAGAACTAACTCAGCACCATATGCCTTAATTAGATTACGACGTTCAACAGACATTGTATCTGGTAATACTATAATTACTTTATATCCCTTTGAAACTCCAATTGCGGCAAGACCAATTCCAGTATTTCCTGAAGTTGGTTCAATTATTGTTGAACCTTTCTTTAATAATCCCTTTGCTTCATAATCTTCAATAATAGCCTTAGCTATTCTATCTTTTGCAGAACCTCCAGGGTTTAATCCTTCAACTTTGGCAAGCAGGGTTGCTTCTAAGTTGTTTTCTTTTTCATAATTTACTAATTCTACTAGTGGAGTGTTTCCAACTAATTCCGCTACGCTTTTATATATCTTACTCATTTTTAATTCTCCTTTTATCTAAAATTATTTTACCGCAGCTTTTAATGCTTGGTCAAGGTCATTAATTATGTCATCAATATGTTCAGTACCTATTGATAGACGAATTGTATTTTTATAAATTCCTGCATTAGCTAATTCTTCTTCATTTAATTCAGCATGAGTAGTTGAAGCAGGATGAATTGCTAGTGACTTTACATCTCCTACATTTGCTAGTAAAGAGAAAATTTTTAAGTTATCAATAAACTTCTTTGCAGTATTGTCATCTCCCTTAATCTCAAATGTGAATATTGATCCTCCTCCATTAGGAAAATATTTCTTATATAATTCTTGTTGTATCTTATTTGTAGATACAGATGGATGATGAACTTTCATAACATACGGATTATTATTTAAAAACTTAACTACCTTTAATGCATTTTCTACATGTCTTTCTACACGAAGAGATAATGTTTCAAGTCCTTGTAATGCGACAAATGCATTTACAGGAGAAATTGAAGCACCCATATCACGAAGAAGGATTGCACGAATATATGTTACAAATGCGGCACCTCCAAGTGCTTTATAAAAAGATATGCCATGGTATGATGGATTTGGTTCAACTAATTGAGGAAACTTTCCATCTTTCTCCCAATTAAACTTTCCACCTTCTACTATTATACCACCAAGTGCAGTTCCATGTCCTACAATAAATTTAGTTGCTGATTCAACAACTATATCTGCACCATGTTCAAGTGGTCTTATAATGTATGGTGTTCCAAATGTATTATCTACAATAAGAGGTAGACCATGCATATGAGCTACTTCTGCTATACCTTCAATATCAACTACATCGCTATTTGGATTTCCTAATGTTTCAATAAATACAAGCTTAGTATTATCCTTAATTGCCTCATCAATTTCTTTAATGTCTGGATTTGTAAATGTTGTAGTAATTCCATAATCTCTAAGTGTATGGGCAAGTAGATTATATGTACCACCATAAATATTATTAGTAGCTACAACATGATCTCCTGCACGTGCTAATGCCTCTATTGCATATGTTACTGCCGCAGCTCCTGACGCTACAGCTAGTGCTGCACTACCATTTTCTAATGCCGCAATTCTTTGTTCAAAAACATCTTGTGTTGGATTAGTTAATCTTCCATAAATATTTCCTGAATCTTTTAATCCAAATCTATTTGCTGCATGCTCTGCATTATCAAATACATAAGATGATGTTAAATATATAGGAACTGCTCTAGCTCCTGTTGCAGGATCTGGTTTCTCTTGTCCTACATGTAATTGTAATGTTTCAAATTTATAATTTCTATTATTGCTCATTCTAAATATCTCCTTAATTTTTAATCTCTATAATAATTCGGTGCACATAACATTATGGCAACTCCTACTATTTATATACATACATCGACTATTTAATATAGCCATAATATCACCGCTTTCTTTTAATTCCACAATTCCTATTCGTTTACTAGGAATTACGTTTTAATGATACACCAATGGATTTTCTTTGTCAACTACAAAAATAAAAAAATTATAAAAATAAAAGGCTACTTATACAATAGCCTTTTATCCGAGCTTTCGCTCTAAGAGAAGTATATAATTAAAAAGGAGTAAGTGAAATGTATAATATTTAAACATTACCATATCATACTACCTATAGTCTACATCAATTTAAGCCTAATGTCAAGTGTGCTTTACTTTTTGATTAAAATTTAATTATAAGGCTTTGTATAGCCATTTTATTAAAGAAAATTTTATTTGATATATTAAAAATAAATTATAATTTCATTATAAAAATTAATAAATCATTCCTTTTATTGTTGAAATGCTCATTTCAAAAAAGTATAATAGAAACATGTTAGGAGTTGACTATAATGGAAATTGCATTTGACAATGAAAAGTATTTAAAGCTTCAATCCGAAAACATTATTAAGCGAGTTAATAAATTTGGAGATAAGCTATATCTTGAATTTGGTGGTAAACTTTTTGATGACTACCACGCTTCAAGAGTATTACCTGGATTTCAACCAGATACTAAATTAAAAATGCTTCTTACTATTAAGGATAAGGTAGAGGTAGTTGTAGCGATCAATGCTAAAGATATACAAAAAAATAAGATTCGTGGAGACTTAGGAATAAACTATGAATCTGATGTATTAAGATTAATAGATGCCTTCCGTGCATCAGGACTTCTTGTTAAGAGTGTTTGTGTTACTCAATATCAAGCTGTACCACAAGTTGAAGCTTTTATTAATAAATTAAATAACTTAGGAATAAAGACATATAAACATTATTCAATTGAAGGATATCCTCATAATGTATCACATATTATTTCAGAGGATGGATTTGGTAAAAACGAATATATTGAAACTACTGCTCCTATCGTAGTAGTTACAGCACCAGGTCCTGGTTCTGGTAAGATGGCGACATGTCTTTCTCAACTATATCATGAAAATAAGCGTGGTATTAAAGCTGGATATGCTAAATATGAAACATTCCCTATTTGGAATATTCCTCTAAAACACCCTGTAAATCTTGCGTATGAAGCCGCAACAGCTGACCTTCAAGATGTAAATATGATTGACCCATATCATCTAGAAGCATACGGAGTTACTACTGTAAACTATAACCGTGATGTTGAAATATTCCCAGTATTAAAATCTATGATGGAGGCAATATATGGTGAATCACCATATAAATCACCAACAGACATGGGTGTTAATATGGCAGGATTTGCCATTTCAAATGATGAAGTTGCAGTTAAAGCTTCAAAAGATGAAATTATAAGACGTTATCTAAATTCATTAGTAGACCTTCGTAATGGTAAAGTTACTGAAGAGGCTTGTGATAAGATTGGTGTATTAATGCGTCAATTAAATATAACAGTTGATGATAGACCTTGTGTTAAGGCAGCCTTAGAGAAAGCCGAAAAGTCTGGTACTCCTTCTATGGCTATGCAATTAGCTGATGGATTTATAGTTGATTCAAAAACATCTGATCTACTTACTGCACCTGCAGCATTAATTCTTAATGCGCTAAAGCACTTAGCAGGACTTCAAGATGATATTTTGTTACTATCACCTTCTATCATTAACCCAATATCTAAGCTTAAAACAAAGACTCTTGGAAACCACAATCCAAGACTTCATGCAGATGAAGCATTAATTACTCTAACTATATCCGCAACATCTAACCCCGTTGCTGAAATGGCTGTTAAACAATTGCCTAATCTAAAGTTTGCGCAAGCTCATTCAACAGTTATTTTACCAGCTGTTGATGCGCAAATATTTAAAAAGCTTAAGGTTGATGTAACAACTGAACCTCAAATGGTTGCCCATAAGCTATATTCTAAGTAAAATAAAAGGACTTTCGAGTCCTTTTTTATTTATATATAATATTAAAATACTTAAGTTTTTTTGACATTAGTCTCATCTTCTCTTCATCAAGATTTGTATCTACACCAAACAAAATTCTCATAAAATGTATCATAAACGCAAATGCATCTATTTCTATATCAAGGTTCCAATCTTCTTTGGTATTATGTATTTCAAATTCATGTTTCCATAACTCTAATGTATCATTTGACTCTGTAGGTATTCTATTCTTCTTAAGTTCATCTGAAAACTTAACTTGAATAAATTGATATGCATGACGTGTTTCATGTATTGCCATACCAACTACCATTAATTCATCATTATTATTAACAAAGTCATTATTAAGCCTAATTTCATACATAGAAGAGTCAAATACATATTCTAGTGGAAAATCCCCAATAACAACCTTTGGTGCCTCTATACGCATCTTATTAGAGGCAAGCCTTACTGCCTTATTTAATAAATCAATTAATTCCATATATTATTTCTTTATTTCTGATTGCTTACGAAGCAATTTAGAAATTCTCCTTTTTGGAACAAAGTGTGAAAATAAATGTCCTGCCTTTATACTAAATCCAGGTACTATTTCAAATTTTCCTTTAAGCATTTTCTTTATTGCGTATTCTCCTACATACTCACTAGATAAAGCGTGAATTGTAAATTTCGCATTAGCTCTTTCCTCAAATCCTGTTTTTACAGGACCTGGACATAATACAGAAATTTTCACTTTACTCTTCATATCTTTTAATTCCCTATAATAACCATGGCACATCGAATATACAAATGACTTAGTAGCATAATATATATTCATATATGGTGCTACACCAAATGCTGCAGCGGATGCTGTAACTAATACCCTACCTTTATTAATATTTATAAATCTTTTCAAAAATTCTTTAGTTAAAATAAATGTAGATATATCATTAAGTTTTATCATATTAACTTCTTTTGCTGTATCTGTTTTATTAATATAGCCAATATCACCATAACCAGCATTCGCAATAAATATATCAATATCTATATTTTTGGTAACTTCCAGTAATCTATAGTTTTCTTCTTCTATAGATAAATCATATGATAAGAATTCTATATTGGTATTGCATTTTGATTTTATTTGATCTAACCCTTTATCATTTCTTGATACTAATATTAAGTCATATCCTCTTTTTGATAAGGATATTGCCATTTGTGCTCCTATACCCTTAGTTCCACCTGTAATTAAAGCCTTCATCTATATCACCTATCTTAATAATATCATAAATAATTATTATTTATATGTTTTTTTGATTTATTATTTGATTGTAGCACAACAACTGCAAAACTCGAGTAAGTGGACGGTAGATTAAATAAATGACAAATGCTATAGATTTAATAATATTAATGATGAAGACCTATCAATAATTCTTTTGGAATAAAAATTTGATTGTAGGTACAAATGTAGGTACATAAAATAACAAAGATGTTTTTTACCAAAAAGCCAGTAGGTACTGGATTTTCTACTGCTTTTAATTTTATAAATTGGCAAACTCGG
>CAZJAM010000073.1:0-5644 GCA_964544095.1 uncultured Anaeroplasmataceae bacterium
AAATTTTCTTTTTCATAAAATCCCTCCTATGATATCAAAATAAGCACATAAAAAATATGTCTTATTTAATATCATTTTGACAAGAAAAAAGTTCAAAGGAAACGTTAGATACTGGGCTGCTTAAACTTTTCCATATATCTCTTCTTCTTCCAAATACTTTATAATTTTAACCTTATTCAAAACTTATGTCAATATCGTTAACTTCGTATTTGTTGCATGTGTTAAATTCTTTTTTATTCATAATTAAAAACATTAAGTCTTTCCAGTTACCTTGTACAGTTTTAGTGGTTCACTTATTTATTAAATAATTGACTTTCATTACATTTTGAATAAATAAACCTTCAAACATATTCAAAGTATAATTCTTAATATCACAGATAAAACCACGTTCACCTACTATTTGCTTATACTTTTTATTTATCAGATAGATAATTAGAATTTTTACCAATGGTTGTTTTATACTTAGAATCATCAAAATGAGTGTATATTACTTCCACTCAAGTATTAGTAGAATAACCTAAGAACTTTTGAATATCTTGTGCTTGTTCACCTGTGTGTTTTAACATAGTTGCACAGATATGTCTGTTATCACAAAATCCAATAACTCTTAATTTTTTTCTAAGTACATACATAGAGACACAGTAACAAGAAATTCAAGTTCAGTACATTTTACTTTATTTAATAGTTCTTCTGTTTCTTCTTTATTGTAATAAGAATAAACAAATTAAATTATAATGTGATTTTATTTAAGCAACGCTTTGACAAAATTCCGTTTCTAATTTATAATTAAATTGGTGATTTAAATGGAATATACAACATCTGACAAATTATCTAAACTATGGGGTATCTCACCAAGGCAAATCAGAAAATATTGTTCTTTAGGACTTATTGAAGGCGCAGTTAAAAATGGTAAATCTTGGAATATACCGATTAATGCTAAAAGGCCTAAAGATAATAGAATTAAATCTGGTAAATATTTTGATTGGAGGATCAAATATGGAAGCAAAATGGAATGAAGAAGTATTCAATACTAAAGATGAAGATTTCTACTATGATAGAAAAAGTATTAAGATAAAACCTAAAGATATTGCCAAAACAATTATCTCCTTTGCAAATGCCGAAGGTGGAACCATCGTTGTTGGTGTTGAAGATGATAAATCAATAACTGGAATTGATGGACATACAAAAGAAATTAATGAGATTGAATATGCTCCTATAAATCTATGTAATCCATCAATTAGATGTTCTTTTCAAAAAATAAATGTTATAGATAAAACAGGTAACCCTAATCATGTTCTTTTAATTCATGTTCCAATGAGTCCAAAAGTTCATGAAGATACTTCAGGTGATTCTTATTGCAGGATTGGTGATAAAAGTCCTAAGATGTCATTTAATGAAAGACTAACACTTGCTTATGCAAGAGGTGAGCAAGTATTCGAAACTTCACCAGTTTTTGGTTCTTCTATTGATGATATCGATAAAAATCTTGTTTTAGAATATATGAATAAAATTGGTTATTCGATGTCTTTTGAAGACTATGTAAACGAAAATGATTTTGTCGTAAATAAGCGTGGTGAAGTATCTGTTAAAGCTATTCTTCTCTTTGGTAAAAGACCGCAAAAATATTTTGGTAGAGCTCGTATAAGGTTTATTCGTTTTGAAGGCACTGAAGAACTTACAGGACCTGATATGAATGTCATCAAGGATGAAATATTTGAAGGTAGATTATTAGAACAATTAAATGCTGCCATTGCTTTCGTAAGAACTCAAATCAAAGAAAGATCATATCTAGGTAAAGATGGTAGATTTGTAACCATACCTGAATACCCAGAATTTTGTTGGAAAGAGCTTATTGTCAATGCTGTAACTCATAGAGATTATTCAATAACTGGAACAGATATACAAATCAAGATGTTTGATGATAGATTTACTGTTGAAAGTCCTGGTATATTTGCAGGAACCGTAACTGAAAAGAATATCAAGAACACTCACTTCTCTAGAAACAAAGCTATTGCTGCTTACATGAAAGAATACAAATTCGTTAAAGAATTTGGTGAAGGTGTTAAACGTATATATCGTGAAATGGATGAAGCTAATCTTCCTTCTCCGACTTTTAAAAAACAAGATTTTATGACTATTGCGACTATTAGAAATGATCTATTCAATGAAAATGTCCCTGTAAATGTCCCTCGTGATGTCCCCCGTGATGTCCCTCGTGAATCAGATATAATAATTAAACTAATAAAAGAAAATCCTAAAATAACAAAATCAGAAATTGCTAAATGTATCGGAAAATCAACTAAAACTATTCAACGTTTAATTAAAGAAAATCCTAAAATCAAATTTATAGGAAACTCTAGAACAGGTCATTGGGAAATAAAAGAATAAATATCAATAAGCATTAAGCACTTACTTTTGTAGGTGCTTTCATTATTTTGTAATAAATTTGATTTTGTTCCTTAAATGTTCTCTAATTGTTTCTTATTTAACTATTCCAAATATTAATTACACCTTTTAGCCTATTTCAAACTGTCATTAATTACACCTTTTAGGCACATTTTTTAAAGCCTTATTTAATTTTTGGGAAACTCAAATATGTCAATATCGTTAACTTCTATATGTTGCACATTAATTGAAATATTAAATTAATAATAAAAGCCAGAGGATTATAAGTTATAGCATAACCAAAATCCCCTGGTTTATTATTTTAATATTAAATAACAAATATCATTACTTTTTTAAATTGGTTATTATATTTTATAGATCAACAACCTGATGCACCTAAAAGAGTTTTGATGTTGCGATACTTATAATCAATATAACATTATATATAATAAACACAACCTTATGAATAATATAGATTATAATTTACTCTTTTAAATAATTCACAAGATATTTATTTTAAATTCTAATTATTAGAATTAAATTTACAAGCTACGCGCACGCCGTAATAGTTATTAACATCGGTTCTATAGATGTCACCATAGGAGGAAACGATATTAACATCGCTAGTGTAGCGATTAGAGCGCAGCCAATAATAACAACGTTCTCCATCATACTCTGCTACTCTTGAACGCTCAACAGTAAATCCATAAGCCTTATTATTAACATCTTGATAACTTAACAAATATAACTTATCTTCTGTGTTTTGACATGCATATTCGTTTGTTGAACTTGAAGTAGTTGATGCGCTATTATCTACTTCTGTTATCTCTATAATCTCTTTTTCTAAAGCACTAAATGCAGTATCATAGAATGTAATATTTAGCCATGAACGTATATGTGAATACATATAGTTATTTGCGTATATAGTACTTGATGTAGTATTACCCTGATCAACTGTCGCACTACTTCTTGATGAAGTAGTATAATTATAATCCTGTGAATCTAAAATTAAATCACTTATTATTAAAGCCTTATTATTTTCTGTCTTTAATATATTCCATTTAATTGGTTCATACTTAAACCAATATACTATATTTGTTGAATATCCATTAGTTGATTGAAAATATTGAGAATAATCATCAAATCTACCAGTTATATAAAATGGTCTATACCAAGTGAAATATACTCCTCTATAATCATAATCTCCAGCCAAATCTTCGTCTATATCAATATAATACATATAACTAGAAGCAGATCCACCCCTATAATATCCATAGTCTGTCCATTTATAAGTATTAGTTGATGTAGGAAGTGTTCCAGCTAAAGTATTTAAATTAGATATAATACTATCATCACTAACTTTAGTTTGTGGATATGAACCAAAATAAAGACTAGTTTTCGTTTCATCTGTGTAAGAATATAATGATATGTTTGGTGTTAACACACAATCACTCGCTATATTCCATTCGGATACATAACCATTCTCATCAGTAACTGAAATGTCATTATATCTCCATCCTGATGTTTCATCAATCACATCAAATGTATATAATTCACCATAATTGACAATATAAGTTGTTTTCCCATTAAATGTATAACCAGTTGTATCAAATGCTACTATATAAGCGCAAGCGTCCCAATTTGCTGTAAATGCTTTATCCCCAACACTACCTTTTTCTATAGTTAAATTTTTCTTTGGTGAAGTAACTGTATCAGTTGTCCAACCTAAAAATCTATAACCTGTCCTTGTAGGATCTTTTAATGTAATAGTAGTTGTTTCTTCATTAAATGAAGAGGGATTACTTAAATCATTAGTTCCACCATCTAAGTTATATGTTATTCTATAAGGATTATCTATAGGATTAGTGTATGCATCTTTATATGAATAACCACAAACACTGCATGTATGAAGTGTGTAACCACCCTCATCATATGTAGGTGGTACAATACTATCTTCATATGTGTGAGCATTATAATCTTTTTTAAGATCATGCTCACACAAAGATTTATAAAAGTGTCCACCCTCATCATATGAATAAGTATCTTCATATGTATGAGTATGCTTATTATTACAACCTACAAGCGGTAATAAAAGTATTAATAATAAAACTCCAATTAAAATTAAAAACTTCTTTTTTATACCTTTTCTCCCATAATCAAAATAACACTTATTATATTTTATAGATTAATCCAACAAGCAGCACGAACACCGCTAGAAGCAGCGTCGACGTATTTGTTGACGATGCTGCCGTCGTAGAAGACGTAATTAGTGAGCTTTTTGTAGTTGTTAGTTGGTGAGCGGAACCAATAATATGAGTTTCCACTAGTGCCTGATGATGTACTTACACATAGTCCTTGACTCTTAGCATAATCACTACCTTGAGCTACTCTTAGAGTATTTGATGAATAATATGTAGTTGCTTCACTATATGATAATAAGAAAATATAATCATTAGTATTACTACATGCATATGAGTTTGAACTACTACTTGTTGATGAGGCACTATTATCTACTGTTGTAGTCTCTATTATTTGTTTTTCTAAAGTACTAAATGCTGTATCATAGAATGTAGTATTTAACCATGAACGTATATGTGAATACATATAGTTATTTGCGTATGTAGTACTTGATGTACTATTACCTTGATAGTCTGTAGCACTACTTCTTGATGAAGTAGTATAATTATAATCTTGTGAATCAAGTAGTAAATCACTTATAATTAAAGCCTTATTATTTTCAGTTTTTAATATATTCCATTTAATTGGTTCATACTTAAACCAATATACTGTATTTGTATTATATCCATTGTCATCTTGATATGTATTACTACTTGAACTTGATGTAGTCGTATAATATGGTCTATAAGAAGTGAAATATACTCCTCTATAATCATAATCCCCATCAGAATTTTCATCTATATCAATATAATACATATAACTTGAAATAGAGCTTGATATATAATATCCATAATCTGCCCAATTATAAGTGCTAGTTGATGTTGGAAGTGTTCCAGCTTTTGTATTTAGGTTAGATATAGTTGTTGTATCACTAACTTTTGTTTGAGGATATGAACCAAAGTATAGACTTGTCTTAGTAGAATCAGTATAAGTATATAATAACGATATTAATGGAGTAAGAGTTACATTACTATCTATATTCCAAGACTCAACATAACCTGTACTTGTTGTAACTTGTTTGCCGTTATATTCCCACCCTTTAAATTGTTTACCACCTAAGTTTTCACTAATTACATCAAAT
>CAZJAM010000074.1:0-5495 GCA_964544095.1 uncultured Anaeroplasmataceae bacterium
AGCAACTGTACATCTATGATTTATCGAACTCTAGATAAAAGACTAGAAGATGGTACATATTATGATGCTAATTCATATGCTATAGAAGATAGAGACTTCCCAATGGACAATATCTTTGCCACAGTAACTTTAAGAGAAAACTTTGAAGAAGTATGTAAAGCAATCCGCGAAGACTTTGACAAGCAACTTGTTGCAGCAGGATATGAACCATATAAAATAGATTAGATAAACATTTTGTTATATCAGAAAAAAACTAGGTACTGCCTAGTTTTTATAATGTCTTTCTAAATGCCTTAACAACATCCATAAATTCTTTAACCCTATTTTCATCAACAGGATTTTCAAATTTACCATCTACTTTAAATGTTGTAGCACATACAGCACCATCAGCAATATTTAATAACATTTCAATTGTTTCTTTCTTACAACCGGTATTAGCGAATACCGGAGTATTACCAGCTGCTGATTTTGCTTTTCTTAATACTTCTGGATCAGTTGCAGCACCAGCTGTAGCACCAGATACACACAAACCATCAGGACGACAATTAAATACTGTAGTCTTAGCGATTGATTCAACTGGTCTATCAGCCAAATATTTAGCAGCTTCAGGAACAATGTTATATAACATCTTAATATGATCACCACCAATTCTGTGTCTGTGTCTTGCAGTTGCACCTGGATCTGTATCCCAAGTACCAAAGTCAGAAGCATAAACACCAGATATAATTTCTCTAATAAACTTAGCATCAGTTGCCTTAGCCAAATCTAAAGAAGCAATAGGATCCCATAAACAGTTAACACCATAAGGAATCTTAATTGTTTCATCTTTTAATCTACCTATAATATAAGCCATAGCACCTATAGTAATAGGTTCAATCTTAGTTAAATAAGGTAAAGAATATTCATTAGAAAACATAATGCCATCTACTCCACCATTTTGTAAAGCAATAACATCTTTTCTAGCACATTCTATAACCTTTTCAAGTCCTCCATCTTCATCATAATATGGATCACCTGGCAAAGGTTGTAAGTGACACATAGCAATTATAGGTTTTTTAACCTTAAATAATTCTTCTAACCAATTTGAATAATCTTTATAAAAATCTAAACTCATAAGTCCTCCTACTCTTTTTTTATTTTATATTATCAAATATTTAAATCCGCAAGTGAATGCATCCAATCAGCCATTAAAGGGTATAATTCATTATATTTTTCAAATAACTTTTGATACTTAACAACATTTTCCTTTATAGGATAAATTGTATTTTTATATCTAACCATTTTTTCTACCCCAACTTGTAAAGATGGATAAATATTACATGCCTTAGTACAACTTATAGCACAACCTAAAGCAACTGTTCTTTTTTCTAAAGGAATGTTTATAGCGACATTACAAACATCAGCCATAATTTGACTAAATATCTTTGAGTTACATGTGCCACCAGACATATTAATTTCATTAACTTCAAAACCTGATTTACGATATTGTTCTATTAAATTACGCGTACCATAAGCAATGCCTTCTAATATACAACGATAAAAATTACCAATAGACGTTGTCGGACTTAAACCATATATCATTCCTTTTACTTTATTATCATAATAAGGTTGTTTATTCCCCAAAAAATAATCTAATAGTAATAAACCATCACTACCAACTTTTGTATCATTTAACAATAATTCAAATTTATCAAAAAATTCATCACTTAAATCATTAACTACTTCTTTTCTAAACCACTCAATAATCATATTTGAACATAAAGTTGCCCTAAAAGAAGTATAGTAACCATTGATTAAATGACTAGGTCCAACATTTATAGTTGATTCAGAAAACATTGGCTTTTTAGTTAATAACATCGTTAGATTTGAAGAACCAGTCATCAAAGCTAAACGACCCTCTTTATATACTCCCATTCCTAATATACCAATAGAAGAATCAATTCCTCCTTGAGCAACTATAGTATCTTCTAATAAACCTAAATCCTTAGCAACATCAGGCAAAAGATTGCCTATCTTATCACCCACCACATAAACATGTTCATCAGGAAATTTATTCAAAGCATCCTTTAAACCAATCTTTTCATAAAAATCTATTGGAAAACTATTTTTATCGATGTTATAACCCCAGTTACAAGCAGTATTATTATTAATTGACCAAATTCCAGTTAAATAATAAGTTAAATAATCTTGGCATTCACAAAATATTTCTGCCTCGTCATATAGTTTTTTATCATTTTGCTTTAACCATAATAACTTACATGGCATCCATTCACAAGATAATCTTTCATTACTTATTTCATATATTTCATCACCTTGCTTACTAGACCTAGTGTCCATCCACATGATTGCATCATGCAATATAGTTCCATCTTTTTTAGCAAATATAGCAGTACAACATGTACTAGCTATACTCATCGCTAAAATCTGTTCCTTTTGGATATTGTTATCTTTCATGCCGCTATGGATTGCATTTTTTAAAGCATTAATCCAATCTTGTGGTTTTTGTTCGGCATAATCTTTTCTTGGATGATAAGTTTCTATCTTAACTTCACTAACTCCATAATTATTTCCCAGACAATCATAAAAGCCTGCTCTTAATGAAGTAGTACCTAAATCAATACCAATTAATATATTTCTTTCCACTAAAATCTCTCCACTTTAAAATTAACATCTAGTGAATCAATAAATTCCTTAACAATTTTAAAAGTATCATTAAAGTCCTTTAAATCAATCATCTCTACAGGTGAATGAGAATAACGATCAGGAGTACCCATATCTAGACACATCACACCATCATCTTCTAATTGTAAATAAGCACTATCTGATAAAGCACCTCTAGCAGCTTGTCTTTGAATAGCAACACCTGTAGTTTCACTAGCCTTCTTTAAATGTTCTAACATTGGTTTTGCGACAATCAAACCATTCAAAGTACCTTTTCCATGGAAATTAAACAAATTAACAGATGTACCTTCTCCTAGTTTTACATTATTACTACCTTTGAGTTCAGGAGTATCACCTGCACCAGCTCCTAATAGACATATCGCCAAATCAGCATCGCAAACCCTATGTGCCATCATAGCACCTCTAGCATTATATTCTTCCATAACTGTTCCTACTAAATAAACAGTTGCTTTATTTTGCCTATCTTTTAAATCCTCTGCTAGTTGAATTAGGGTTGTTAAACCGCTAGCGGCATCTAAATATGATCCACAAATGCGATCATTTAATAACTCTTTATAAAAAGCATCGTAAACAACGGGACTACCAACATGAATATCTAAACTTTCTACTTCTTCACGGCTTCTTGCGCCAATATCTATATATAAAGAAGAAATAGGATCAACACTATTACCACTAGGCATCATATTGTAACTTTTATTGCCAATAACGCCAGGATAATATTTACCAGATTCACTGCCAACTCTAACATGTAAACCAGGTAGTACTCTTTCAGGAACACCTCCAATACGATCAAATTTGATAAAACCATCATCACTTATATAAGTAATGAAAAAACCAATAGTATCTAAATGAGTAAAAATCATCAAAGAAGGAACATTTTCATCACAACCCTTAAAAGTCGCAATAACATTACCAAACTTATCTTTAACGACATCATCAGTATAATTAGACATATCTTTCATAAAAGTTTCAGTCATAATTGACTCATAACCAGAAACTCTAGGAATAGCCATATATTCTTTTAGTTTTGCTTTAATCTCTTTATTATTCATATTATTTTTTCCTCTACAAATATTATACACATATTTATTTTTCATAATATTTTAAGAATTATCCATAAAGATGTAATAAGTAAATTAATCCATTCATAGTTGTCAGGGACTCATCAAAAAATGGTTGTTTATCTATTAAAACATATCGTTTTGATTCAAGATTCTAGTTTTTTTATTCAACCTTTTCTCACTTAATATGCAACTATCACACATTATTTTTACATATTATAATGTGTGATAGTCAATGAGGTAAATATGAATACTGAAGAAAAATTATTAGAATTATTAAATACATCTAAAAGTGGGGTAATTACTACAGCACAAGTAACAAAAGCTGGATTATATCGAGGAATTTTAAAAAAACTTGTGAATAATAGTATAGTACACCAAGTTGGTCGAGGCATATATGTACGTAATGATGCTTGGGAGGATGACTTTTATCTTTTGCAATGTAAATATGAACGAGGAATATATTCACATGATACTGCTTTATATCTACTAGGTTATTCCGATCGTACACCTGCAAAATATACCATGTCATTTCCTAAAGGCTATAATGCTCCATCGTTAAAAAATGAAAATGTAATTATTAAACGTGTTATTCTTGAAAACTACAATTTTGGTAAAGTTGAAATAGAATCACCAGCAGGCAATTTAATTTATACTTACGACTTGGAACGCTCATTATGTGATATGTTGCGTGGAAATAATGGCGATATTGAAATTATCAATAATGCCATGAAACGTTATATAGCATCTAAAAACAGAAACATTAATAAATTATTACAATATGCAGACCAACTTCATGTAAAAACAAAAATACTACGTTATCTGGAAGTCCTACTATAATTACAAATAACCCAATGCAATTAAAAGCATTAACCAAAAATGAAGCAAGAAAGAAAAATATTTCTGCACAACTTGTAATGCAAAACTATATGCTTGAAAGACTACTAGAACGCATATCTCTATCATCATATAGAAATAATTTTATTATCAAAGGTGGTTTTCTGATTTCTGCTATCGTAGGATTAGATACGCGAACAACCATGGACTTAGATACAACAATAAAGGGTTTTGCCCTTACCCATGAATCAATTCGAAAAATTATCCAAGATATTTGTGCTATTCAAATTAATGATGATATACAATTTGAAATTATCAACATATCTGATATTCGCAAAATAGATGACTATTCTGGCATACGAGTTGCTTTGAAAGCAAATTATTTACCAATAAGTGTACCATTAACTGTTGATGTCACAACGGGTGACATAATAACACCTCGAGAAATAGAATTTTCATTTCCTCTATTATTTGACGATCGGATGATTAGTGTTCTTTCTTACAACATAGAAACAATACTTGCGGAAAAAATAGAAACTGTATTATCTCGGAGCATTGCTAATACTCGCATAAGAGATTATTACGACATTTATATTCTTCATACGTTGTATAGTGAAAAATTAGATAAAGTAGCATTATTCCATGCAATAAAACAAACAGTTCAAAAACGAGGAAGCAATACAATTCTTACTGACTATCTAGATATCATAAATAAAGTTTGCAATAGTAATGAGCTCAATAAACTATGGAAAAATTATTGTAATAAATATGAGTATGCAAAAGATATTTCTTTTAATAAAACATGTGATGCAGTTAAAGCAATTATGGACTCAATTTTTATTTGATTAAAATATAAATAATTTCCTATTTAAAAAGATCGACTTTATATCATCGATCTTTTGTTTTTTAATTTTA
>CAZJAM010000075.1:0-5387 GCA_964544095.1 uncultured Anaeroplasmataceae bacterium
TAAAATCCTCCTATTATGGATTTAATCTATCAGGTCCACGGAATATAAACATACTATCCTTAATACCTTCATTAAATAAAAGCATAGTAATTCTGTCTACACCTATTCCGAATCCACCATGAGGTGGGCATCCATACTTAAAGAAATCAAGATAGAACTTAACATCATCTGTAAGTCCCTTTTCATCAGCTTGCTTCTTTAGTACATCATATCTATGCTCACGTTGAGCTCCAGTTGTGATTTCACAACCTTTCCAAATTAAATCATATCCACAAGGTACACCCTTTTCATCTCTCATATGATAGAATGCACGACATTCTTTAGAATATCCTGTTATGAATAAGAATTCATGACCAAACATATCCATAGAAAGCTTTTCAACCATTCTTTCTCCTTCAGTTGTAAGATCACCCTTTTCACTTTCATCTACCTTATATCCATAACGCTTTTCAAGCTCATCATATACATCATGAAGATCCATTACTGGGAATGGAAGAGTAGGTACTACTACATCAATGCCAAATACATTCTTAATCTCATCACCATATGTTTCTTTTACAGCTTTTAATGCATATGTAATCATTTCTTCTTCTAAATGCATAACATCTTTATAAGATTCAATGTATGAGAATTCAAGATCTAAACCTGTAAATTCAGTTGCGTGTTTACGTGACGCAAACTTTTCTGCACGGAATACTGGTCCAGTCTCAAATATACGCTCAAATCCTGCAGCCATAGCCATTTGTTTATAGAATTGAGGAGATTGAGCTAAATAAGCATTACGGTCAAAATAATCTACTTTAAATACTCCTGCACCTGATTCAGATTCAGCACCAATTAACTTTGGTGAGTGGATTTCTATAAAATTATTGCCTACTAAATATTCACGGCACTTATTTACAAATAAACTTTGTGTCTTAAACATTAATGTATTTTTATCTGTTCTTAAGTCAATCCATCTATAATCAAGTCTTAAATCAATATTTGTTTCTTCACCTTTTGGCGCAACAATTGGAGATGCTTCTGCAATACTATCAATAGTAATTGTATCAGGATACATTTCCATTCCATTTAATTTTACATATTCAGAAGCTAAAATTTTACCTTCTGCCTCTATTACAGAATCTACTGTAATTTGGGCAAGTGTGTCTTCTAAATCTGGATGATTAGCTTTCTCAATAGTTAATTGAAGTTTTCCAGAAATATCACGTAATACAATAAAGCACATTGCTTTCTTGTTACGGATTGTTTCAACAAATCCCGCAACATGATTTACTTCACCTAGTTTAATATCTTTAATTAAAACTCTTTTCATATAAATTCTCCTTCTATATCTTACTTATTACATCCATGACATCCACTATTTTCTATTAAATAGTCATAGATATATTTATAAATCTCAGAAATCTTAATTGTTTCTTGAGTATTTGTTTCATTGTTTTTAATATTTGCAGTACCTTGTTCAATTTCATTATCTCCAAGTATTACTGTAAATAATGCGTTATTCTTATCAGCAAGCTTAAATTGCGCTTTAATTGACTTATTATTGTAATCCATTTCACTAATAAGTCCACCCATACGGCAATTATTTAAAATTTGTGAACCATAAGAAATAGCCTTATCACCCATAGCTATTATAAATAGATGTGATTTTACATCACTTGCCAATTTCTTACCCTCAGATTCTAAGGCAAATAGTAATCTTTCCATACCAAACGCAAGTCCACAGGCAGGAGTTTCAGGTCCACCAAGCTCACTTATAAGATTATTATATCTTCCACCAGCACAAATAACATTTTGAGCTCCAAGTTCTTTACAATCAACCTCAATTTCAAATACTGTATGAGTATAATAATCTAGTCCTCTAACTAGATTTTCATCTACTTCATATTCGATATTCATATTCTTTAAAGCTAAAAGTACTTCTTCAAAATGTTTCTTTGATACATCATTAAGATATGATGAAATTTTTGGTGCTGTTTTAAAATAATCTTTATTATGATCAACTTTACAATCAAGAATTCTTAATGGATTCTTATGAAGTCTTATTTTACAATCTTCACATAAATCATCTTCATATTTTGTAAAATAATCTACTAAGACATCTTTATAAGCTTTTCTTGATTCCTCGTCTCCAATAGAATTGATTTTAACTTTAATTCCACCTAGTCCAAACTCTTTAATAACTGCACAAGCTGTAGCTATAACTTCTGCATCCATTAATGGGGAAGCTGAACCTAAAGCCTCAATTCCAAATTGATGGAATTGTCTTTGTCTTCCTCTTTGAGCACGTTCATATCTAAACATAGGTCCCATATAGAATAATTTAGATACAGGATTTTCTACATATAGTTTATTTTCAATAAATGCACGTGCTACCCCTGCTGTACCTTCAGGTCTTAAAGTCATTTGTCTATCTCCACGGTCAATAAAATCATATGTTTCCTTAGTGACCATATCTGATGAATCATTTTGGTCTCTATGGAATAATTCACCTGATTCAAATATTGGAGTTCTAATTTCTTTAAAATTATAAAGCTTACAAACTTTTCTAATTCTTGTCTCAATATTACTCCATTTTATGGAATCTCCAGGTAAAATATCAACTGTTCCCTTTGGTTTTGCGATTGTCATAATCATCTTTCTCCTTTTTTTAAAATAAAAACGTCCCACAAATAAGGACGTTAAATACGCGATACCACCTTAATTCTAGCATATGCTAGCACTTAGGTCCGTTAACGCCTGGTACGTTGTAGTTTAATACACACTTGAAAGGTGTCTTCTTATATTTATCTATTAAATCCTTTCACCATTTGATTCTCGCTTTAAATAGAATTAATATAATACTATTCCTTCATTCGTTTATATACCCTATTATTTTAACAAAATATGACTATTTTGTAAATAATTTTAATTATTTAAGAGATTGCTTTTTTAGCATAGTTAATTAAATATCATTTTTATTATACATTTTTATAAGCGCGTTATATATTTCTGAAGTATATGCACATATAACTACCCTTTCAATACAAGAATTATAATGATTTTTAAAATAGTCATTTATGGCATTTTTTTCTATTTCTAATGCTAAAGAAAGAGGATAGCCATATATACCAGCAGATATAATAGGAAAAGCAATTGACTTTATCCCATTCTCTTCTGCTAAATTTAGCGAATTTATATAAGCAGAATAAAGTTGGCTATTAGTTATTTTCTCATTTTCTTCTGAATTATCAATATACATTGGTCCTACAGCGTGAATTACATACTTTGCTTTTAAATTGAAGCCAGAAGTTATAACCGCTTTACCTGTATCACAGTGCCCTATTCTATTGCACGCTTCTTCCAATATTCTATAACCAGCTGCCTCAAATATTGCGCCACAAACTCCTCCACCTGCATAAAGGTTAGTGTTTGCTGCATTTACAATAGCTTCAGTATCACAATCAATTATATTACCTTTAACTATTTCTATAATCATATTAATCCCCCATAAATTATTATTACAAAAATAAGGGCATAACCCTTATTTTCCTAATTTATTAATAAATTTTTTAATACGCTCTAAAGCCTTCTTAAGCGAATCAATGGAATACGCATAAGATATACGAAGGAATCCTTCACCACAGTCACCAAATGCAGTACCAGGTACAACAACAACGTGTTCCTCTTCTAAAAGCTTAGTCGCAAAATCTTCTGATGATAAACCAAATTTTTTAATATTTGGGAAAACATAGAAAGCTCCATATGGTTCGAAACAATCAATTCCCATTTCACGAAATTCATGAAGTAAGAAACGTCTTCTTTCATCATATGCTTCCCTCATTTTAGCTACATCTTCCTCACCATTTTTTAAAGCTTCAATAGCCGCATATTGAGAATTTGTAGGTGCACACATTATGCAAAATTGGTGAATCTTTGTCATTTGTTTTAATATCTCTTCGGGACCACATGCATAACCAAGTCTCCATCCTGTCATAGAGAAAGCTTTTGAGAAACCATTTATCATAATAGTTCTCTCTTTCATTCCTTTAATTGAGGCAATTGATACATGTTCTCCTTTATATGTAAGAGATGCATAAATCTCATCAGATACTACAATTAAATCATTCTTAATACAAACTTCTGCTATATCCTCTAAATCCTTTTTCTCAAGAATAGCACCTGTAGGATTATTAGGGAATGGAAGAACTAAAATTTTAGTTTTTGGTGTAATAGAATTAATAAGTTCTTCTTTAGTTAATCTAAACTGGTTTTCTTCCTTAAGATTAATAATTTTAGGAACTCCACCTGCAAGAATAACAGTAGGTACATATGCAACATATGATGGTTCTGGTACAATAACTTCGTCTCCAGGATTAATCATAGCACGCATTGCAAGGTCAATGGCTTCACTACCACCAACTGTTATTAGACATTCACTAATAGGATTATAACTAACACCTATATGATTTTTAGTCCAAATAGAAACCTCTTCTCTTAATTCCTTTAAACCACTATTTGAAGTATAAACTGTCTTACCACGTTCAAGAGTATAAATACCCTCTTCACGAATATGCCAAGGAGTTTCAAAATCTGGTTCACCTACACCAAGTGATATTACATCTTCATACATTGAAGCAATATCAAAAAACTTACGAATTCCAGATGGTTTTAATTGAACAACCTTATCACTTAAATATTTACTCATGCTTGAATAATCATCCTTTCATCTTTAGAATTTTCTTCAAGTATAGTTCCATGGTCCTTATACTTCTTTAAAACGAAGTGAGTTGCACAAGAAAGTATAGATTCCATAGGTGATAATTTATTCGCAACAAATAAAGCTACCTCTTTCATAGTGCGTCCTTCAATAAATACAGTGAAATCAAATCCACCAGACATTAAATAAACAGCATTTACTTCATCAAACTTATAAATACGTTCAGCAATCTTATCAAAGCCAAGTCCCCTTTGAGGAGTAACCTTAACCTCGATTAACGCATTAACTCTTTCATTATCAGTTTTATCCCAATTAATTAATGTATGATATCCACATATAATCTTTTCTTTTTCTAATTTTTGAATCTCATTAGCAAGCTCTACATCACTAATACCTAACATAATCGCGGCTTCATGAAGGTCAATTCTACTATTTTTTTCTAATAATTTTAAAATTTTATCTCGCATATTAAGATCTCCTTCTATACATATATAATTGATTATATCACAATTAGTAAAATATTGTTATAGAAAATCTTTAACTTATAAATATTAAACGTTTTTAAATTTTTTATATATAATTTTATACATAAAAACAAATTGTTGTATAAATAACTTGATATTATTTAAGAAATTTGTTAAGATTAACACAAAGGAGATGAAAACATGGGAAAAGGATTAGAAGA
>CAZJAM010000076.1:0-5262 GCA_964544095.1 uncultured Anaeroplasmataceae bacterium
TAAATTAGATCATGATAAATGGTCAGATATAAACGATTTAAATAATTGTATTTGGATAGATGATATTACATTATATAGTAATTTGAGAGTAAGTGGAGTTATATTTACTTCTGTTAAAATTAAAGATGAGGAAGGTAAATTACTTTCAACATTATATCCAACAATTGAAGAATATTATTACGATTTATCAGTTGGAACTTTAAGATCATATAATTCTTATAATTTTATATATTTAGACTTTTATAATGAAGATAAAAAAATTGGATTATTGAAAGTTTATTGTAAGTGCAATATAAATAATAATTTAACTAATATTTACTTTGATAAGGACGATTTAAAATATCATGGATTTGTATCATTTTATGGTAAAGGAAATGTTTATGTAAGAGTAAGAAATGCACCAGATGAAATAGTATATGAACATCATATAGAAAACAATGAAAAATTTGAAATTGATAATTTAAAGTCATTTGAAAAATATACATTAGAAGTAATTGATAAAAAGACAGGATTCACATTGCAGGGAACAAAAATTTTATATTCTAAAAATTTGAAATATTATTTATTTGATGATTTTGTTGGTAAGTATTTTCAAGTTTATTCGGTTGATTATGATCAAAAAGTTGGTGGAATATGGCAAAACAGATCAAGGCTTTTATACAATACTTATATAGAAATATTAGAAAAAATTGATTTGGCTGAGAGTGGATTTATTGGAAATCTCTATATATACAAGGGTGAAAAGAAATACCTTGAAAAGGTTAATCCAGTAGAAATAATATTTGAAGGAGATCCAAATTTGAATGGACAAATACCTACATATATTACTATTGAAGGAGATATGTAATTTAATGACTTTGCAAATCACACAATTTTAAATGACCCTGATGGTAATATGGATTCTGTACCAATATATTCATATATAGTTAATATGGAAAGGAAAAGATAAAAATGGCAAGATTAAACCCAATACAAGAATCTGAATTTATTGAAAATGAATTTAGAGAATATTTAAAGGATACATTTAATTTCAATGACAAGGAATATCAAAAACAATTTATTCAAGAATTAGACAGGCAATCATTGTATAAAGGACCATATCTAAATGTTAGCTTGCCATTTGTTTCTACTAAATCAATTAATGAATTGATTGAAGAGGGTAAGGTAAGTTCGCTATTTAGAAATTTAAATAGTATTAATTTAGACCAAAAACTTTATAAGCACCAAGAACAATCTATAGATAAAATATGTAATGGCAAAAATGTTGTAATTACTACTGGTACAGGTTCAGGAAAGACAGAAAGTTTCTTATATCCAGTTTTAAATACTATTTTAAAAGATATAGAAGCAGGTAACAACGGACCAGGAATAAGAGCTATATTACTTTATCCAATGAATGCATTAGTAAATGATCAAATAGATAGAGTAAGAAAAATATTAACCGGATTTCCTGATATAAGATATGGATTCTTTACTGGAGAAACGGAAGAAAGAACTTCAAATAAATTAAGAGAAAAAATGTCTAAATTAGCTGGAGTAGAAATACCAGAGAATGAGGTACTTTCGAGAGAAGAAATAAGAGAAAATCCACCTCACTTATTATTTACGAATTATTCAATGCTTGAATATTTATTAATAAGACCAAATGATTTTAAAATCTTTAGTCCTGATTATTTAAAAAATTGGAAATTCGTAATACTTGATGAAGCTCATACATATAATGGTGCATTAGGAATTGAAGTTTCATTATTACTTAGAAGATTAACAGGATTATGTGATAAGAAACCAAACTTCTTACTTACAAGTGCAACATTAGGTAAAAAAGGTAAAGACGAAAAAGAGATAGTAGCATTTGCTGAATCTTTAACAAGTTCTAAATTTGATCCAGATGATATTATTTTTGCTACAAGAAAACACTTAGATCCTTCTAATATTGAATATTCAGTTGAACCAATAGAATATAGTAAGATTGAAGAAAACTTAGATGATATACATGAAGTAAGTAATATTTTAAAAAGATATATTAATTCTAATGGATTGACTCTTTCCGAAATGCTGTTTGAATTTTTAGTAAGAGATAAGAATGTATATGATTTATACAATAATTTATCAATAGGAAATTATATGTTCCATGAAGCAATGCAATTAATGGCTCCTAATAACTTTGTTAAGAATGAAGATTTAATTGCCTTAATTCATTTAATAAATATAGCTAGAAAGAATTTTAAGAATCTATATGATATTAAATATCATACATTCATTAGAACTTTATCTGGAGCTTATATAACATTGAAGCCACATAAATACATGAAACTATCACCACAATATGCAATTAACGATTTAAGAGCATTTGAACTTGGAAATTGTAGATATTGTAATACACCATATGTATTTGGTAAAGAAATCAATGGGTACTTACATCAAAATAGTGATGTCGATATTTATGAGAACTATGGTGATAATGAAAATATTAATGTAGATTATTATTTATTAACTGATTCTATCGATGTAGATAATGTTAATACAAATATTTGTGAAGAAGATATTCTATGTGGTAATTGTGGATATATTTATAATGTAGCTAATAAGAATGCAAGCCATTGCGATTGCTCTGATGATTATAAGATAAAAGTTTATAAAGTTAATAGTACAACATCTAGAAATAACATTCCTGAATGTCCATGTTGTGGTCATCATGCTGCTAATGGTGTAGTAAGAAGTGTTAATTTAGGAAAAGATGAAGCGACAGCAATTCTTGCACAAATTTTATATAAAGCAATTGATGATAATGAAACAGAAGAAGAAAACTCTGGACCAAAGTTATCATTTTCAATAGTGCCAAAAGTTGAAAAGAAACCTAAGAAGGATTATATAAAACAATTTATTGCATTTTCAGATAGTAGACAGCAAGCAAGTTTCTTTGCTTCATTCTTTGAATCAAACCACAATAGATTCCTAAGAAAAAAATTAATATGGGAAGCTATTAAAAAGAATAATTATGAAGACATTAGATTTAATACTTTAGTTGCGAAATTGGAAAAAACAATTCAAGAAGGAGATTTGTTCCCGGATTCTCCAATTGATTCTAATAAACAAGCGTGGGTTACAGCCTTATCAGAATTATTAAATGTTGATGGAGGTTATGGTGCTGAAGGATTGGGAATTTTCTACTTTACTTTAGATTTAGATGGAATCTTAAATCAAATAGGTGATGATGGAATTAATGCTGAATTCGGTAAGTACAACATAAATAAGAAGGATTTATCAAATGTACTTAATGTTATATTTAATGTATTTAGAAGCTCTACCGCAATCGATTATACATCAGCAGGATTAACTCCTCTTGAAAGACAAGATTTCTTGGGATATAGAAGATTTGAAAACTATATTAAGTTGCAAAAGCCAAGAGCTGATAAAGGATCATCTACTTCTGATTTTACCAAAGATGGAAATATAAAGAGTTTATTGCCAGTATTAGAATCACAAAATAATATAGTTGTTGACTATATTATAAAAACATTTAAATGTGATAGAACAACAGCAATAACAATCATTAGTTTATTATTTAATGTAATAGGTGAACAAGGACAATTATTTGAGAAAGCTTCAAAAATTAATGATACAATTTATCAAATATCAACCGATAAATATATCCTTAAAAATTATAAAGAAAGTAAGTTCTATAGATGCGATAAGTGTGGTGCTTTGACTCCTTATAATGTCCATAATGTTTGTCCTTCAAATGAATGTAATGGAACATTATATGAGTGTGATCCAGATGAAGAATTAAAATTTAATTACTATCGTAAAGAATATTTAACTAAGAAAATAGAAAGAATAAATATTAAGGAACATACTGCACAATTAAAAGTTGAAACAGCTAAAGAATATCAAAAAGATTTCAAAGCTAAAAAGATTAATATTTTAAGTTGTTCTACTACTTTCGAAATGGGAGTAGATATAGGTGGACTTGAAACAGTATTTATGAGAAATGTTCCACCAACACCTGCTAATTATGTTCAAAGAGCTGGACGTGCAGGTAGAAGGGATGATAGCTCAGCATTTGTACTTACATTCTGTGGAAATACATCTCATGACTATACTTATTTTGAATCACCTGAAAAAATGATATCAGGAGAAATCAAACCTCCTAAATTTAAAGTAACAAATGAAAAAATTATTTTAAGACATTTGTTAGCTACAGCATTTGGGATGTTCTTTAGACAAAATATTCATTATTTTGAAAATATTGATACTCTAGTATGTGAAGGTGGTATTGAAAAATTTAAAGAATATTTAGAATCAAGACCAGAAACACTTAAAGATTTTATTGATACTAAAATTTTAGATGATAAAACTTATGATTTATATTCTGATTTTAAATGGTTAGATGCTCTTAAAAAGAATGGAAATTATTTAGATAACTTTGAAAAGTCAATTACCGATTTAATAAGTCAATATGAATCAGCTAAGGAAGATGCAAAAGTAGAAGATAAATTAGAATTAGCTAATTATTATTTAGATCAAATTAATAAATTGAAGAAAGAAAAGGTAATTCAAAATTTATCTAAATATAATGTAATACCTAAGTATGGATTCCCAGTTGATGTAGTTGATTTACAAATTTGGAATGATGGTAAAATAGATCAGAAATATGATTTATCAAGAGATTTAAGTATAGCAATATCAGAATATGCTCCTGAATCAGAAGTTATAGTTGATAAAGGTAAATATACATCAAGATATATTTCGTTACCAAAAACTGGACAATTTAAAAGATATTATTATTTTACTTGCCCTAATTGCGAAAGAGATAATATTAACGAAATAAAAGACAAACTTATAAAATGTGAATATTGTGGAGTTGACTACGATGAACAGGTGAATGATTATTTCATTGAACCAATATATGGATTTAAAACAGGAGTTAATAAAGAAAGTTCTACTAAGAAACCTAAGAAGACATATGCTGGCTCTACTTCATATTTAGGTGATGGAAGACCAGATGAGAAAAAACTTGTTATTGGTACAAATAATTATATAACTATTGAAACAACATCAGATGATGAATTATTGGTTATGAATAAGAATCCATTCTTTATGTGTGATAAATGTGGATATAGTGAAATAATAAAAGATAAGAAGGGAATGCTTAGTTACCCAAAATCACATTTGAATTTCAAAGGTAAACAATGTAGCTGTGATACTCTTCATCCAATATCTTTAGGACACAAGTTTAAGACTGATGTAGCCAAATTAACA
>CAZJAM010000077.1:0-4955 GCA_964544095.1 uncultured Anaeroplasmataceae bacterium
TATGAATATATTAAAAAACCTAGGGGTTGATAATAATCAATTCCTAGGTTTATATATTATAATGGTAAATTCTTTTTTGAAAACCAAATGCTTCCAATAGCGTATGATAAAATTGTTATTATTAGTAAAATCCCTGCTTTTATAATCCATATACTATCGCATGAAAGAATTGAGGCGTTATCACATAATGATAATAATGTTACATATTTAAAATTAGATAATGCCTTCATTGATGGAGACATCCCACCAAACATAGCCATCATAGACATTAAAATAAAGAACACAGACATCATTCCACCACAACCAATAGAATATTTACTTCTATTAAATATTGCTGAAAACATGAAACAAAGCCCTGCGACTGCCATTGTCGCAAGCATTGAACCTATGTTTAAATATATTATTTCACTATAAGTTACTGAATTAGCTCCAACGCTTGCTTTTACTATAATATGTGTAAGCATAGTTAAGAGAAATGTTACAAAAATAGTAAGTGTTAAATAGAGGCTTTGTGTAATCATTACATCTCTTCTTTTTATTGGGGAAGATAACACATAAGCCATTGAGCCATCATCTACTTGACGTGCTACTAAATTATTTGCCACTACAACAACATATATAATTGGCACTATTACAGACATCATTCCATAAAATATTGAAGTTGTAAAATCACCAATTCCACTTTCCATTGCCGCAAATTGAGCTACAAGTAAGCACATAACAGCAGTTACTACCATCCATATTTTCCAATTAGCTTTAAACGATTGTATAAATAATGATTTATTCATTTATATTACCTCCAAGTATATTTCTTTCATAATATGTTTCTATTGTATAAGGAATATATTCCAAAGATTCTATATTATATTGTTTTAACTCTTGGAATAATTCATTTGACATAGTATCATCTAACAAAACTCTTATATCGTTTGTATTGTTACTAATATATGATACATTAAGTTTAGTGTTCTTTATCATATTCTCTCTATCACTTAAATCTTTAAATCCTATTTTATATTCTTTAACACCATTATCATAAATATCATTCATTTCTACATCATCAATTATATGTCCCTTATCAATAAATATTACTCTTCGAGCTGTGTCTTCAATTTCTTTAAAAACATGTGAGGACATAATAATGGTTTTTCCTTTACTTTTTTCTTCATTAATTAGATTAATAAGGTTATCTCTCATTAAAGGATCTAGGCCAGTTGATGGTTCATCTAAGAGTATAATAGGTGAATCTTTCATGAATGCTGCGACTAGTGCTACTTTTTGTTTCATTCCTTTACTCATACGTCTAAGTGGTACTCTTACATCAAGCGCAAATAATGATATAAGTTTATCCATATAAGTTTCATCTTTTATAGAATAATAACCTCTAAGGAGTTTTAAGAATGTCTCCCCAGACCCTACATCTGGGAAGTTTATTTCACCAGGTACATATGACACCTCTTTTTTAACATCCTTACTATTTTTCCATGAATCAATTGAATCTATTGTAATAGAACCTTTATTAGGAGATAAAAACCCCATTAAGGCTCTCATTGTAGTGCTTTTACCTGCACCATTTGAACCAACAATGGCTACTACCTCACCCTTCTTAATATTAACATTAAAATCAAATATACCTTTACCATTACCATAATCAATAGTAAGATTATTTATTTCAATTAGGTTATCCATTTAATTCACATCCTTTTTATAGAATCCCATAAAGTAGTCTTCTAAAGTTACTGTAATTTCTTCAAATCTTTTTATATTATAATTAGATATGTTATCAATAAACTTATTTAAATCCTTATTGTTAATCATAACACTTACAGACATTTCTTTTTTTACTGCGCTTTTATATTCATTATTTAATATGAATTTCTCATATGAAGCCGCATTATTAAAATATAATTTAAATGTTTTTTGAAGCGATAGTTCTATATCATCCTTTGATACCTCAGATACAATATGACCATCTTTTATTATTATGATTCTATCGCATAATTTTTCTACTTCACTAAATATGTGTGATGATAATAAAATTGTTTTACCTCTTTTTTTCTCTTCAAGAATAAAATTAATAAATATTTCTTGCATTCTTGGATCAAGTCCTGATGTAGGTTCATCAAGAAGCAATACGTCTGCATCAGTCATAAATGCAGTTACTATTGCCATCTTTCTTCTTTCACCAATAGACATTCTTTTTATATCTTGTTTTGTATCTACTTCAAAGGTTTTAATAAGATAATCAATTCGTTCTTTATTATATACACCTTTTAATCCAGACATCATCTTAATGAAGTCATCTCCATTAAGTCCTTTAGGAAGTGTTGGTTCTCCTGGAAGATATCCTATTTCTTTTTTAGTATTAAAATATTCATAGGCACAATCAAATCCATTAATACGTGCATAGCCACTATCTGGAATTGAAAATCCCATTAAGTGTCTCATACATGTTGATTTACCTGCACCATTAGGTCCTAAAAATCCTAATACTTCTCCTTTACTAACATTAAATGTTATATCAAACACACCTTTACCAAAGTTATATGATTTAGTTAAGTGTGATACCTCTATAATATTTTCCATATATACTACCTACTCTACTGATTTAATAATTATATTATTTGCTTCTTCACAAATTTTATTGATTTCTTCATTAAGTTTTAAAGATTCAGGATTATATTTATTTAAAGCTTTTTCTCTTACTCCCTTAGTAATAAAATCATTAATAATCATTATAAGAATTCCAATAAGTCCAAGTATTACACCTACGACATAATGCCAAATTATTTTATTATCATTTACCATAAAAAGAGACATACCACCACCAAATGTTAGAGCGCCTATTATACCTATAGTAAGTCCTACAGTAGTTGTGATAGATTTAGCTTTAGAATTAGTACGCTCAAGCTTATTTACTTTATCTAATGCTAAATCAAATAATTTATCTAATTCATCTTTATAAGAAATATTTGCCTCCCTTTTTAATGTGATAGTTATTTGATTATATTGATCTTTTGTTTCTACTACCAAATATCCAAAGGCTTTTACCATATCAAGGATTCTATATTTATTAGCCGCTTTAACATTAATTGTTTTATAATCATAAGTTACATAATTTTTTTCCATTATTTTATCCTCCATTTTATTTGTAATTTATTTTTCACAAGGGTATAATAAACTTAAATATAAATGTTTACAATAGAATCAGTTTCTTATGAAACACTCAAGTCTTTTTTGTAAACATCAATGTTACAAAAGGAGGTTTTTTGTAAATATGCAGTATGAAATATCATCAAGAGATTATATAATTGAATCTTTTTTTATCCTTATGAAAAATAAAAAAATGGATGATATATCCATTCAAGAGATTTGTAACAAAGCCGGTGTATCACGTGTTACGTTTTATAGAAATTTTAAAAATAAGTTTGATATTATAGATGGTTATTTTTCTACCGCTATAAAAAAATTTATTATTAATCTATCAATTACAACCAACAACAATTCATATGAGGTAATAGCAAAAGAAACATTCAATATGCTTTTTAAAGAAAAAGATAACTTTAAGGCTTTAATAAATAATAACCTAGCCTATCTTTATTTAGATTTATTAAACTTCTACTTTGTAAAAGATAAAGAACATATGGGGTTTAAAAACGATATAATTGCAGAAATTTATGCAGGAGCACTATATAATATATCAACACAGTGGGTTTTAGACGATTGCAAGACACCAATACCTGAAATGATAAAATCATTTTTTACAATATGTAATTTTAAAGGGGAATAAAATCCTCTTTTTTTATATAAAAAAACATCCTAAGATTTGGATGCTTTACATAAATATCATTTAAAAACATGGCGGTTCGGACGAGACTCGAACTCGCGACCTCCTGCGTGACAGGCAGGCATTCTAACCAACTGAACTACCGAACCAAGATTAATAATATTTAATTGGTTGCGGAGACAGGATTTGAACCTGCGACCTCCGGGTTATGAGCCCGGCGAGCTACCAGACTGCTCCACCCCGCGATATAACAAAACTTTAATCACAAAAAGTGGTGGTCCAGGCGGGGGTCGAACCCGCGACACCAGGATTTTCAGTCCTGTGCTCTACCTGCTGAGCTACCGAACCAATAAGTGGCGGAGAAAGAGGGATTTGAACCCCCGCGGAGCTTTCGCCCCCTGTCGGTTTTCAAGACCGATCCCTTCAGCCTCTTGGGTATTTCTCCATTTGGTTTAGCTGACATTAAAGTTTTATTAAACTATAAGATTAAATCTGGTGGACCCAGTAGGACTCGAACCTACGACCGACCGGTTATGAGCCGGTAGCTCTAACCAACTGAGCTATGGGTCCAAGCAAAAAGTTGGTAGCGGCGGAGGGATTCGAACCCCCGACCTAACGGGTATGAACCGTTTGCTCTAGCCAGCTGAGCCACACCGCCATATAATTTCCAAAATTTACATTGTTATATTATTATCAATTTAACCCAAATAAATGGTGGAGCTTAGCGGGATCGAACCGCTGACCTCCTGCGTGCAAAACAGGCGCTCTCCCAGCTGAGCTAAAACCCCTTATAATAAGTGGTACCTCGGGTCGGAGTCGAACCGACACGGATTATTAGTCCATGGGATTTTAAGTCCCACGTGTCTACCTATTTCACCACCGAGGCATATTAAATAAGAAAGTGGTGTCCCGTAGCAGATTTGAACCGCTGACCCCTTGATTAAAAGTCAAGTGCTCTACCGACTGAGCTAACGGGACATAAACTAAGTGGTGCCGACTAAAGGAATCGAACCCTCAACCTACTGATTACAAGTCAGTTGCTCTGCCAATTGAGCTAAGTCGGCATACCAAATTCAATGTTTCTACGAGAGAAATACTAAATTAAATATAAACTGGTGGAGGTTAACGGGCTCGAACCGCTGACCCTCTGCTTGTAAGGCAGATGCTC
>CAZJAM010000078.1:0-4930 GCA_964544095.1 uncultured Anaeroplasmataceae bacterium
CATCACTTAATATATTACTTAATAGTAAAGCTAAGGTAATATATGAAGCATATAAAGATGATGAGGTAATAGATTTTTCAAGGTATGAAAATGTAATGGATTCGGCAGTTCCTTTATCTAAAGAAGAATTAGAAAAATATTCAAAAAATAGTGAAGCCCTATTTTACGATCATAAAATGTATGTAGATGATATTATTATTGAAAGAATATATGTAGCTAGTAAAACAAAAAGGGAAATGTTATATGGAGAAAATACGATAAAAGATAATGAAATATTGATATCGGATTATGTCGCAACAGAATTGTCAGATAATATTGAAACACTTGTAGGCACAACTTTTGATAATTATACTATAAAAGGAATATATAAAACTAATTATAATAAGATAGTAGATCTAAAAGATGAATATGATACAACTTGTTTTAATAGTATATACATGACTGAAAATACTTTTAAGTATAAAAATATAGATAATACTATTGGTTTGGGTGTATATACCAAATTAAAGATTGATGATAACAGAAAAACGTCTGTTGTTTATCAAGAAGAAATGACAGATTCATTTACAAGTGTGCTTTATGGTGAAAAGACTGAATTAAAAGATAATGAAATTGCAATAGATTTAAAAACAGCACAACAATATAGCGATAATCCTATAGAACTTCTTGGAAAGACAATTGAGTTAAAGTTTGTAAATATATTAGATGTGCTTGATACAAAAGAATCTAAAGAAGAAGAAGGCGTTTTTAAGTGTGTTGTTAAATATATTTTTAAAGATAGAATGATTACAGATTATAATGATATTATAGTTTCGCGTTCGTTGTTTAAAGATATTTATGGAAATTATCGCGCTTCATTTAGTCATAATGCAAATGGTATAAGTTTATATAATCCATCAATAAATAAGATAAATTCTATGCTTAATAATGATTTAGATGATTATACTTATAAAGCGGATAAAATATCTCTAGGTTTATCATGGATAAAACCATTTTCATACATTGGTTTAGGACTTGGAGGAATAATGCTTATAATAAGTATTATTTTAATGGTTAATTTGGTACATATTATATTTGAAAAAGATAAGAGAACACAAGGCGTTTTAATATCTTTTGGAGTATCTAAAAAAGAAGTCGCGAGAATGTATATGTTAGATATATTAATAAATGTATTTTTATCATTTATAATATCCTTAGTATTAGAGATATTTGCCCTTATGGGATTAAATAAGGTTTTACATACATATATAAATAAAGAATCATCAATATATTATAGTTTCTCATCGTTTGGAATTATATTAATAACTATTATATTCTTAATGCTTATAATCTATAGAAGAGTTTTAAAGAAAATACTTAAAAAACAAATTGTAGATATTATATATGAAAGATAGTAGGCAAGCAAATATCAATGGCTCACGTATATTTTATGATATGTTAATATCTTTCATGTGCTCGGATGCCGAGTAGTTTAATTTCATTACTCGTTTTTACAAAAGAAATTGATGTGCTATGACTTACTCTATGCCTATTACAGAATTATTAGTGATGATATATACTTTATTTATTATGATAAAATATACAAAATCATTGTCTAATAGTGATTTAGAAATGGGAGAAAAAATTTAAGAACAACAATATTGAAAATATAAAAGAAATTTATTATAATTATATTGACTTAAGGGAGTAGATGGCCCAATAGGGTTGTATACCGTCATCACGATTATTTCCGGGACTACATTAAATATCAAGACTTAAGCATAGGTTTACTATGCTTTTTTGCTTGATGTAGACCGGTTTTATTTTTTTAAAAAAGGAGTTAAATTATGGAAAAGAACAATAAAACCAACTATTCTAATGTGTCTGTAAATGATACATTAAATCTCTTAAATACCAATAATAGTGATGGTATTAGTGAGAGTGAGGCACAAAAGAGATTAGAAGTATATGGAGAGAATGCTTTAAAGGAAAAGAAAAAGAAAAGCGGATTTATTATATTCTTATCTCAATTAAATGATCCAATGATTTTTGTGCTTTTTGCGGCAATCATTGTGACAGTAATTGTTTCAATTTATGAAACTATTAAAGATGGATTTGATTTCCTTAATGTAGGAGATTGGCCTGATGTATTTATTATCCTTGCAGTTATTATTCTTAATGCAGTAATTGGTACTGTACAAGAAATCAAAGCTGAAACATCTCTTGAGGCATTAAAGAAGATGTCTTCCCCTGAAACTACTGTTATAAGAGAGGGCAAGAGATATAGAATAAAAGCTAAAAATCTAGTTCCAGGAGATCTTGTAGTTATTGAAGAAGGAGATACTATTGGTGCTGATATTAGATTGATTGAGGCAATCAACCTAAAATGTACTGAAGCCTCTCTTACTGGAGAATCTGTTCCAAGTGAAAAGAAAAGTGATGTAGTATTCACAGATGATGTAGCCCTAGGTGATAGAGTTAATATGGCATATATGTCAACAACTGTTGCTTATGGTAGAGGAATGGGTATTGTAACTAATACTGGTATGGATACTGAGATTGGAAAAATTGCTAAATCTCTTGATAGTGAAGCGGATGAATTAACTCCACTACAAAAGGTACTTGCTAAATTATCTAAGGTGCTAGGATTTATTACTCTTGGTATTGTTATTCTTGTATTATTGATTGAATTTGTTTGGATATTTATTCATGGAGATCAAAGCTCTGTATCTGCATGGATTGATTCAGTATTATCTGCAATTTCTCTTGCAGTAGCCGCAGTTCCTGAAGGACTTGCAGCTGTTGTTACAATTGTTTTATCAATTGGTGTTTCAAGAATGGTTAAAGCGAATACCATAGTAAGAAAACTTCCATCTGTTGAAACTCTTGGAGCTGTATCTGTAGTATGTTCTGATAAGACAGGAACACTTACTCAAAACAAGATGACTGTACTTGAGGCATTTAGTGATTTAAAGAATCATGATGATGGTTCATTTGTTGAGTCTTCAAATGATGAAACATTAAAACTATTAGCTTGTGGTATGTCTTTATGTAGTAATGCGACAGTTGATGAAGGATTATATGGAGATCCAACAGAGATTGCATTAGTAGATATGGCAAATAAGTTTAATATGCATAAAAAAGATATTGAAGCGCAATATAAGAGAGTAGATGAACTTCCTTTTGATTCAGTAAGAAAGATGATGTCTACTAAGCATATTAAAGACGGTAAAACAGTAATTTATACTAAAGGAGCTTTAGATTCAATACTAAAGCGTTCAACAAAGATTATTGTTGATGGTGTTATAAGAGATATAACAGAAGATGATATAAATAAGATTCTAGAACAAAATAGAATATATTCATCTAAGGCTTTAAGAGGACTTGCACTTGCAATGTCATTTGAGGATGATATTAAAGAAGAAGATTTAATATTTATTGGACTTGTAGCTATGATTGACCCTGAGCGTCCTGAGGCTAAAGGTGCAGTTTCTATGTTTAAAGAAGCTGGAATCACAACTGTAATGATTACAGGAGACCATAAGGATACAGCATTTGCGATTGCTAGAAATTTAGGAATTGTTGAAACAATTGATGAATGTATGACTGGTGCTGATGTTGATAATTTATCAGAGGATGAATTAAAAGAAGCTTGCCTTAAGACAAGAGTATTCGCAAGAGTTTCTCCTGAAAACAAGGTACAAATAGTTAAAGCGTTTAAAGCTAATGGTAATATTTGCGCAATGACTGGAGATGGTGTTAATGATGCACCATCATTAAAGGCAGCAGATATTGGAATAGCTATGGGAATTACTGGTACTGATGTTGCTAAAGGTGCTGCTGATATGGTACTTACTGATGACAACTTCGCATCAATTGAAAAAGCTGTTGAAGAGGGAAGAGGAATTTATGCTAATATTAAAAAGACTGTATTGTTCCTATTATCTTCAAATATTGCAGAAGTACTTGCAATGCTTTTATTAATTATTGTAGGACTTCCAGCTCCACTTATCGCAATCCACCTACTTTGGGTTAACTTAATTACTGATTCACTTCCAGCAATAGCGCTTGGAATGCAACCAAAAGAAAAAGGAATTATGAAGGAAAAACCAAGAGATCCTAATGAAGGAGTATTCGCTCATGGTGGACTTCTAATAACACTTGGATATGGTGCTGTTATTACTATTTGTGTAATCCTTGCATATCTATTTGGTGCTTGGAATAATGGACTTTATAGTTTTAAAGATATATTTAATGTATATAATATGACTGAGGGTTCTGAAATAATAGTAGATGGTACTAAGTATACTTACGATGTGGCTCAAAAGTTATTACATGAGTCAAGAGTTATGGCATTTACAACACTCGCATTTGCTGAATTATTCCATATGCTTGGAATGTCAGATGTAAAACATTCATTCGTTCATGTATTTAAAGATAAGAATATAATGATGGCAATTGCTTTTGTACTTGGTATTGTATTACAATTCTTTGTAATATTAACACCTGGTGTAAATAAAGTGTTTGATACAAATGTATCTCTTAACGCAGTTGAATGGGTAATGCTAGCCTTATTCTCTATCTTACCACTTATTATTCATGAAATAATAGTACTTATCTTATGGATAAAAGATAAGAAAAATAATTAATAACGTAGGATGTCAATTTGAATTTGACATCCTTTTTTCTTTTTAAAATTAGTGTATGAAAATTGGTTATAATTAGTTTTTTTATTTAAATTATACAAAAGAAAAGTGATAATTCAGGAAATAAATATACATATGTATAATTAAAAAATATCATGATAATTTTATTCAAATAATTTTATGTTTAACTCTTGACAAAGCCTATTATTATTATTATTATTGGGTGGACCGAGGAGAGTTAACTTAAACGCGCGTAATCTTCTAATCCTCCCGAAAATCATAGGAGGAAAAGGTAATGAAAAAAT
>CAZJAM010000079.1:0-4869 GCA_964544095.1 uncultured Anaeroplasmataceae bacterium
GAATTAGCAATGTTAAATGGAAATGGTATGGTGTTAATTTCAAAATGGATAGAAGTATGATGGTTACTGTTGGGTTAGCTACTTTTTTAATAAGAATAAATGGAGCTGCTACCATAAAAAATTTAATAACAAAAGGTAAATTAAAAAGTGGGGCATTAATAAGTAAAATTGAAGATGTATTAAAAGATCCAAATACTTATAAAACTATCGGCATTAGAACTTTAAATAAAACTATAATATTATTAGATGAAAAAACCGGAGAAATAACAAGCGTTGCAGAAGGTTTAATAACTGCAGGAATTGCCACTTATCTTGCGGTACAAACTGCAATCGCATGTGGTACAGCTGGTATTGGCACAATAGTTACAAAAGTATTGAATTATGTATTAGGATTATTTATGCCATCATTTATTGATGCGACATTAATGTTCTTTGGAGGAACTGCAGGAATATACACAGTATGTAACGCAAAAATAAGATGGTGTAAAGGCTTCGGAGGGTATTATTCTTACTATTAAAAGAGGGACTTAAATGATAATTAAAAATGAATTAGAATATAAGATTAAATTTAAAATTAATAATTCAAAATATATTACTTTAAAACAAAATGAAGAATATAATTATGATGTATCAGGTGAGGTTAAAATTGAATTGTTAAACCCGGATATTTCTAGTATTAAAAGAATATTAAAAACATTATTGTTGATGCCAATAACTTTATTATTCTTATTAGAATCACAAAATGATTATTTAATGGCTTATAGCTTGTTTTATGAATTTAATGAAATAAGTAATGATGAACAAATTGTTATTGTTGATAATGAAAAAGGATATATGTTAAAAAAAGATAATAAGGTTATAGATTATAATAGAGTTTCAAGGCTTAAAACATTATTATTGTTAATATTTTTTGTTGTGTATTCATTTTTAATTCTTTTTATTATTTTTATAACTCTTTATAAAATAAACCCTAATATTTTAAAAAAATTATCGAATTTCAAAAATGTTTTTTAGATTTTATTAATTATAATGGAGCGTTTAGCATAAAACTAGATGCTCCATCATTTGTTTTATATATAAAATCTATAAAAATATTGAAAATTATTAAATATTTGATATAATTTATTTGGGAGCTGGAAGACCGGCTGAGAGGAAGATGTGATCTTCGACCTAACCTGATCTAGGTAATGCTAGCGTAGGGATAAGTATATATTCTATATTTTATCTTTATTTTAGTATGTTCCCGCTTTTATGGAACATTTTTTTATTTTTAAGGAGGTAAATATAAATGAGTAAATTTAATGTTCGTGTTTTAGCTGAGATAGCAATATTTGCTTCTATTGGCTTTGTCCTTGATATTCTTCAAGGAGGAATTTGGAAGGGTGCATTCCCGAGTGGAGGAAGTATTGGACTCGCGATGGTGCCAGTATTAATTATTTCATATCGTCGTGGATTTGGACCTGGACTATTATGTGGACTTATTTTGTCTTTGGTGCAAATGCTTGGAGGAATTTATATAATTAATTCAGCATCATTTAGTGGATGGAAAGGCAGTGTAGGACCATTTGTTCAAATAATGCTTGATTATGTTTTAGGTTATACAGTAGTAGGATTTGCAGGATTATTTGCGCCACTTTATAATAAGTCAAATAATAAAGGTATGAAGCTTTGTTGGATTATTTTAGGATGTAGTGTAGGTGCATTACTTAAATATATGATGCATGTTATGTCAGGAATATTCTTTTGGCCTGGAAGTGATGTAGAAATATTTGGACATAATGTACATGTAGGATCTCTTGCATATTCATATGTTTATAATGGATTATATTGTATTCCAAACTGGATTATTTGTACTATTATAATGATTCTTATAGCTCTATATTATCCTAAGTTTATTAACGCAGAAGATACGCGTGAAAATGTTTTAGAAGCACAAGAAGCATTTGATGATACAAAAAATAAATCAGAGGAGGTAGAAAAATAATGAAAAAATCAATTTTTACTACATTATTTGGATTGTTTGTTTTTATACTTTATTTAATACTTGCGATTAATTCATATAGTAAATATTCTGATGAATATGGAACTGATATTTCCTTTGACATGGATTTATTTGTTTTGTGTATTTGTGGTCTTATAATAATAATAGTAGGATTATATGATTTATATTTAAATGTTAAAGTTAATGATCCTAACTTAAAGAGTATGGAAGCATATTCTATAGGATTAAGTCTTCTAGGCTGCATAACTTTTATCTATCCTCTTGGAATGATGTTTAAGATGATTTCAAAAAAGGAAGGGTTTGAGGTTGTTTCAAACTATTTAGAATGTGCGATATTTGGTGCATTCCTTCTTGTTGCAGGAATTTTATTATTCTTAGATTATAAAAAGAAAAAGTCATTAGAATAAATAATTATTAAAAGCTTGTGCCAAACAAGCTTTTTTTATGATAGAATATTTTTGGAGGTAATATTATGGATGGATTTTTAATAATTAACAAAGATAAAGGTATTACCTCATTTGGAGTATGTAATAAACTAAAAAAAATAACTAATACTAAACATGTTGGTCATACAGGTACACTTGATCCTAATACTACAGGAGTGTTGGTTGTCCTTCTTGGTAAAGCTTGTAAAACATTGCCTTTATTAATAGAACACACAAAAGAATATAAAACTACTATTTTATTTGGAAAATCTAGTGATACCCTAGATTCTAGTGGAAAAATATTAGAAGATAGGTTTGTCGATATTTCTAAAGATGAACTACTAAACGCAATAGATAAGGTATCTAAATATAGTGAACAAGTACCTCCTATGTTTTCAGCTATAAAAGTTGACGGAAAAAAGATGTATTCACTTGCGCGTGAGGGCTTAGAAATTGAATTAAAACCAAGAAAAGTATGTGTTAACTCTTATAAAGTATTAAGTGATATATATGATCTTGATGGCTATAAAGCAATAGATCTTTATCTAAATACAACAAAAGGATTTTATGTAAGATCATTTATTCGTGATGTTGCCAATATTTTAGGAGTGCCTGCGCTTATGCAAGAATTAGAAAGAATATCATCGGGTAATTTTAATATTAAAGATTCTAATAAACTAGATTCCCCAAATTTACTTGATCATATAATACCTATCGAAGAAGTGTTTAAGAATTTAGATAAACTTGAAGTAAAAGATTATTTAGTACCACTTGTAAAAAATGGTGTTGTACTAGATGAAAGACAAATTGTAACAGATAAACCATTCTTGGTTTATAATAGAGGTACATTACTTGCAATATATGATGTAGTTATGACTAATAAATATAAGCCTGTTGTAATTTTATAGGAAGTGAAAATTAATGAATGAAATTGTCGTAAATATAGATAATCCATATGTTTTAGGGGAAGAATACGCTCTTGCCCTAGGAAATTTTGATGGAGTTCATCTAGGACATCAAAAATTAATTGAATATGCTAAAAAGACAGGTCTTAAAGTAGCAATTATGACATTTGAGCCTCATCCAATATCAATTATAAAAAATATTAAGAATCTAATGTATATTACACCATATTGTGTAAAGAAGGATTTGTTTAATGACTATTTATGTGATGTTATATTAAAAGTTTCATTTGATATAAATGTAATGAAAATGAAAAAGGAAGAATTTATTGCGTTCTTAAAGAAAATAAATCCCAAAAAAATCATATGCGGATATGATTATACATTTGGTTATATGGGAGAGGGAAAAGCGATAGATTTAAGTAAATGTTTTGATACAATAATTGTTAGTAAATATATGATAGATGGAATCAGAGTATCATCAACAAAAATAAGGGAATATATAACATCTGGTGAAATAGATAAGGCAAATAAAATGCTTGGAAGACCATATATGATAAAAGGTGTTGTAGAACATGGGAATGCTTTAGGTAGAACAATAGGATTTAGAACGGCTAATATAACACATAAAGATTACATTATGCCTAAAAATGGAGTTTATCTTTGTAAGATAAAAAGAGGTAATGAAACTTTATATGGTATGGCAAATGTTGGGTATAATCCAACCATAAACGTACAAAAAGAACTTAGACTTGAAGTGAATATATTTGATTTTTCAAAAGATATTTATGGGGAAACACTAGAAATTTATTTCATATATCATTTACGTGATGAGATAAAGTTTAATTCAAAAGAAGAACTAATAGAAGAGCTTTCACGTAATAAGGAATTTGGAATTAAATATTTTGCTTAAATCAAAGTGAAGACTTGATTATTTTGGTTAATAATGATAATATAAAAGTGAAGATTTAGCAAGAGTAAAATTAAATACGACATTAGACCTCCTTAATAGTTGGTATTAATCACTACCATCAAAAAAATCACTCCAATCTATAATGTTAAGGGGGCCTATTAATCGTATAATTTTATATGATTTTTTGGAAATAAAACTTGATTATTTTTTATATTAATGATAATATAGAGATGGAGATTTTGCAATCTAAAAAGAAAAGCACCAGTGCAACCAACACTGATGCTTTTTAACATTTTTAGAAAGGAGATTTTGCATTCTTTTAGTTATTGCTTATTCTTGAAAATATAAACTATAACTACAAGGTTTAGCAGGAGCATAATTAAGTACTCCATATGATCTCCTCTCTAGTAGAGCTTAATCACTACCATCAAAAAAATCACTCCAATCTATAATGTTAAGGGAGTCTATTTCATCTCCTCATTATAATATATAGCGAGATACTATTACTTTTTACTAAAATAAATTTAAAAAAATTATCAATATAGATTACTTAAATATAAATAAAAGAAAATATTAAGATTGTTTTTAAAATAAAACTTGATTATTTTTAATAATAATGATAACATA
>CAZJAM010000080.1:0-4865 GCA_964544095.1 uncultured Anaeroplasmataceae bacterium
ATAAATAAGGTAGAAGAATTTTTAAATTAAAATATTCTTTAAGCTTATAAGATTAATAAATTATATTATAATAACAATTATTGCCATATTCTAATAATTAAACATTGTATTTATAAAAATTATTTGGATTTTATTTGAATTATGATATAATAAACAATGTTGGAGGCTTTAGTGATGAATACAAAGAAGTTTAAAAGAATTTTTTCGCTAGTAAACATTTTATTAGTTGCCCTTATATTTGTTTTATTTTTTGGAGATTGTGTAGTTATTGATCCTATTAAAGGACTTGATTTATCAAAGATGAAATATGATGGATATCATGCATTTTTTGGAGTAGGTAGTGAGTTTGGTACATCAGTTGGTTCTGTAACAGTTGCTATATTATTAGGAATTGTTGTGGCATTATCAATTACTACATTCATTTTCCCTAAAGTATCAATTGTATTTAATGTTATATCTACTATCCTTGTAATAGTAGCCGCAACATTTATCTTTATGGGTACTACTGAATTTATGGTAAATAGATATTCTCAATCAATTGAGTATTTTGATTATTATTGTAATGTAGGTTTAGGATATGGGGCAATACTTGCAGGAATTGTTGCTATATTAATTGGTATATCATCAATTGCTCAAGAAGTATATTCAGCTATTAATAGATAATTATAGAAGGGTTACAAAAGTAGCCCTTTTTTCTTTGTTGGACATTAAGGTTTATTGTTATTTTGTAAGTCTTGTGATAAAATGTTATGATAGGAGGGATGTATTATGCCACTTAAGAGAAATTATCATATGCATACAGAACTTTGCGGACATGCAAAGGGTTCGATTTTAGATAATATTTTAATGGCAGAGCATTTAGGATATGAGGAAATTGGATTTTCTGAACATGCTCCATTACCTCTTGAAGCCTTTAATGAGGCTGACAACAAAAGATTATATGCTTATGAAAATATTTTATTTAAAAATTTAGATGATGTTTATTTAAATCCTTTAAAAAAATATATAGATGAACATAAATCTAAGATTAATATAAGAATTGGATTAGAATCAGAATATATATCTGGGTATTATGATTTCTATAAATCATTAAGAGATAAGGTAGAATATATGATTTTAGGAGTTCATTTTTTTAAGTCTAATGGAAAACTTATTGACACATATTCCGAAATTGATAGTAAGACTATCTATGATTATGCAGAATGTGTTGAAGAGGCATTAGGAACTGGCCTATTTAAAATACTTGCCCATCCTGATTTATATTTATATAATGATATTCCATTTGATGATGATGCGAAAAGGGTTGCAGATAGAATAATTGAGGCATGTATTAAAAATAATGTGCTTGTTGAAATAAATTGTAATGGTAAGGGTAAGTACCCTAGGCCTGAATTTTATGAATATATTAAGAATAAAAATGCCAAGTTTATAATTGGTGTTGATTCACATGATCCCAAAAGACTTGAGGGCTCTCATATAGAAGATTCAATTAACCTAGGCAAGAGGCTTGGATTAAATATTATTAGTGAGGTGTAGAAATGAAGAATTACAAACTACATACATCTGAGGGAGTAAGAGATTTCCTTGGAGAAGAATTACTTGTTAAAAAGGAAATTGAAAATAGATTATACCATCTATTTGAATCATATGGATATAACCCAGTTGAGACTCCAACATTTGAATATCTTGATGTCTATACATCAAATGGAATTCAAACTCCAAGTCTTTATAACCTAATTAATAGACAAGGTGAATTACTTGCATTACGTAATGATATGACATCATCTATCGCAAGAATTGTAGCAACTCATGATAATAATGATATATTACCTAAGAAATATTGTTATATAGCAGATACTTTTAGATATCCTCGCCTTTATCAAGGAAAGAGCCATGTATTTACTCAAGCAGGTATTGAACTTATTGGAATATCTAATGTAAAAGCTGATAAAGAATGTATTAAGATTGCATATAATGCACTTAACGCAATCAATATTAAAAACTTTACAATACATATTGGTTCATCATCATTTATCAAGACTTTATTTTGTGATTTTGGATTTAATGAAGAACAAATTTTAAATCTTCTTACAATTATTGAAGCTAAAAATTTTGTTTCTTTAAGAAATACGCTAAAAGAATACAACTTATCTTATGATAGAATTAATCTTGTAACTAAAATTATGGAAAATGCTGGAAAGCTTAATTTCCTTCAAGGAATTATAGATGAGCTTAAGGGACTCAACTCAGCTTTGGTGTTAGAAAATCTTAAGACATTATATAATGAATTATTAAAGGCTGGCCTTCAAAACAAGGTGGTTTTTGACTTTAGTATTTACTCATATGCAAATTATTATACAGGTGTATGTTTCCAAGTGTTTGCGGATGGAATTGGTAAAGCTATAATTACTGGTGGTAGATGTGATAATTTAATGAGCACATTTGGTCCTAACCTTCCTGCAATAGGATTTGGACTTAACATTGATGCGACAATGGATTATATTATTGAGCATAAATTGATTGTTGTAAATAAAGAAAGATATGTATCATTTACAGATGTTTATTCACATGAATATGCATTAGAAGAAAACAATAAGCTTCGTAGTAAGGGAATAGTTGTTGATGTATCAATGTTTGATACACTTGATGAAACTATAGATTATGCAAAAAAGATAAAAGCTTCTAAGGTATTAGTATATGAAAATAATAAACTTAGTGAAATAGAGGTAGCATAATGAGCGAGATTACATTTGCATTAGCCAAGGGAAGACTTGGAGATAAGATAATTGAAATGCTAAATAATGCCAAACTAACAGATGTAGAGTTTGATGCAGATACTCGTAAGCTTGTGCTTTATTCTAAAGATGAGCGTTATGCATTCTTCTTATCAAAACCATCTGATGTACCAACATTTGTAGATTATGGTATTGCAGATATTGGAGTTGTAGGTAAGGATACAATTCTTGAAGAAAATAGAGATATTACTGAAATGCTTGATTTGGGTTTTGGAAAATGTAGAATGTGTGTTGCAGGACCTAAAGACGCAAGTGCTATTTTGAATAGTGGTAGAACTATTAGAGTAGCTACTAAATATCCAAATATCGCTAAAGAATATTTTAATAAGACTAATAGATCTTGTGAGATTATTAAACTTAATGGTTCAGTAGAACTTGGACCAGTTGTAGGACTTAGTGATGTTATAGTTGATATTGTGGAATCAGGTAAAACATTAAAAGAAAATGGATTGGACGTCCTAGAAGTGGTAGAACCACTTTCTGCTCGTCTTATTGTAAATAATGCTTCACTTAAAACTAAATATGAAGAAATTGGTAAGATTGTAGAAGCATTAAGGAAGTTAGTCGAGGAGTAATAATATGATTAAAATTGTTAATAATGAAAAAGATTTAAATGAATTTAAGGCTATATTAAATGAACGTGGTTCAGTAGATAATAATAAATATCTACAAACAGTAATAGATATTTTAGCTGATGTTAAGAAAAATGGAGATGCTGCAGTTTTAGAATATACTAAGAAGTTTGATAATAAGGATGCAACACTAGAAAATCTAGTTGCGACAGTTGATGAGATGAAAGAGGCTTTTAACTCACTAGATCCTGAACTTCAAACAGTTCTATTAACATCTAAGGGAAGAGTAGAAGCTTATCATAAGCACCAATTAAGAGATACTTGGATTAAGGAAGATAATCCAGGAGAAAAACTTGGACAAAAGATTACACCAATTCGTTCAGTAGGTGTATATGTTCCTGGTGGAAAAGCTGCATATCCATCATCTGTAATTATGAATGTAATGCCTGCAAAAGTTGCAGGAGTTAAGGAAATTATAATGGTTACACCAGCAGTAAATGGTGAAGTTAAAAAATCAGTACTTGCAGCTGCATATATTTGTGGTGTTACAAAACTTATAAAAATAGGTGGAGCTCAAGCTATAGCCGCTTTAGCATATGGAACAGATATTGTACCAAAGGTTGATAAGATTGTAGGACCTGGTAATATATTTGTAGCACTAGCAAAACGTATGGTATTTGGTACTGTAGGAATTGATTCAATTGCAGGACCATCTGAAATATTAATTCTTGCAGATGACAGCGCAAACCCTAAATTTGCGGCAGCAGATTTACTTGCTCAAGCTGAACACGATCAATTGGCTTCAGGAGTACTTATTACTACATCACCTACCCTAGCTTTAGAGGTTCAAAAGGAAGTAGAGAATTATTACAATAATTCAGTGCGTAAAGCTATATTAGATTCATCAATTAATAATTATTCACGTATTATATTAGTTGATACTATGCATGATGCGATTGATCTTGCGAACGAAATTGCGCCAGAGCATTTAGAAATATGTACAAATAATCCATTTGATTATCTTGATGATATTAAAAATGCAGGAGCTATATTCTTAGGACATTATACTCCAGAGGCATTAGGTGATTATATGGCAGGACCTAACCATGTTCTACCTACTGTAAAAACATCAAGATTCTTCTCACCACTTGGAGTAGATGATTTTATTAAAAAGTCTTCAATTCTAAACTTTACTAAAGAAGCTTTAGATAAATATAATGATAAGGTTGTAAGATTTGCAGAAGAAGAAGGACTTCAAATGCATGCTGAATCTGTAAGGATAAGAAAGTAAATATAATATTTAAGTCAAGGCTGTTTTTAATAGGGTGAATCCCTATTTAAACCACCTTGATTTTTTTATAAAAATTGATAATTTAAATAATTTATTTTGAATTATTAAGTTTTGAAAAACTTAATAACATACAAATTGTCCGCTTGATATAGATATGTTTATATGGTAAACTTAATCATTCGGAAAAGGAGAATGATTTGTATGAAA
>CAZJAM010000081.1:0-4819 GCA_964544095.1 uncultured Anaeroplasmataceae bacterium
TGGCTATAATAACGAAAAAAATAGAGATGATTATATTCTTATGAAACTTCTTTATAATAAGAAGCCAATGAATCTTGATGAATTTTCTGAATCATTATACTTCTCTAAAACAACTACTCTTAATGAACTTAAGAAAATTGTTTTACCTAAAGGTTTAAAAATAAATAAACACAATAACAGTGTCATAATCGAAGGTGACGAATTATCTAAACGTAAATTAATTAGTCAAATTATTCATCGTGGTTTAACGAGATATTTTGTTAGTTTTAATGATATATGTGAATACTTTAATGATAAAAATGGTAATGAAATATTTAGAATACTTATCGATACTACTGAAAATATGGGCTATCACATTCCAAGTGCCTACAAGATAATCATTATGGTAGATCTTGAAATTGCCCTCAAGAGAATGAAAGAAGGATTTGATGGTAAGGATGATGCTGAATACGAAGTTGATAATAAACTCATGGAAATAACTTCTGTATTTTGTGAAAAGATAAGCCCATTATGTAATCTAAAATTTAAGGAAATAGATATAAAAAATATTGCTAGTATCTTAATTGGTAGAATTAAACCATTAAAAATTGTTTCTATAGATCAAGAACTTAAAAATAAAATATCTACAATGATTAAAGATACTTTTGATTTCTATGGTCTAGATATAAATTTTGATAATTATCTTGATTTATTTACCTTACATATTCAAAGTTTATTAACACGTTGTCAAAATAATAATCAAGTTGAAACTATTATGAATTACAATGTGCGTTTTAAATGTCCATTTATCTATGAAGTTTCAGTTCACTTCACTAGCCTATTAAAAAAGGAATTTGATATTACACTAAACCTAAGTGAAATTGGACTTAATGCTATTTTGATTGGAAAAGCTTTAACTCGTGAAAGAAGCAATGATGATATTATCAATGCTGTTCTTCTTTCTAATAATTATCAAGATACTAGAGACTATATTATTGATAGAATTAATTCTGACTTTAAAGATCAAATAAAAATTAATAAAGTGATTACAAGTTATGATGAATTGGATCAAACTGAAAAATTTGATTTATTGATTACAACTGTTCCTCAATATTTATTTAATTATGATTATGCAAGAATAACTTATTTATACACAATAGATGATAAAATTAGACTTCACAATTCTATATCAAAAGTAATGGAAAAGAAGAAAAATGCAAAAGTTAGAACTTCAATTTCTAATATTTTTGATAAAAAACTATTCTTCAAAAATACAAAATTAAATAACATGGAAGAAGCTTTAAACTTCCTTAATGATAAACTTATCAAACAAAATATTGTTGATGAAAATTTTATTGAATCAGTATATAAAAGAGAAGAACTTTCTTCTACTGTAATTGATAGTGTATTTGCCTTCCCACATTCTTTAAACCTTGATGAGAATAAAACAAAATGTATTGTCCTAATTAATGAAAAAGGATTCAACTGGGGTAACCATCGTATTCCTTTTATCTTCTTATTTTCTATTAATAAAAAAGACCGTCCATTCTTTGAAGAAATGTATAACAGTCTTAGTAAAATTTTGTTATATAACGATAATTTTTATCGTATTTTTGATTTAAATACTTATGAAGATTTTATAAGTTATATAGATGAAAAACTACAATATATTTTCTAATCGCAATCATAAATTACACCAGATTTAATTCTTGCCTCAGTTAATATCTCATGAGTTTGAATAATATCAGCAAATGTAAATTTATCTGATTGCTTTTTATTTGCGTAGAAATTATCCGCAAATTCTCTTATTGAATAAGTAAATTCATCTAAACATTTATTACCAACTTCAATAGCCTCACCTTTTCTTGGCTCATATAATATACTTTCTAAAGATTCAGCATTTGGAATATAGATATTACCACTTTCGCCTTGTATCTCAGATATTATTTTTGTGTTAGTACATTTAGAATGTAATAATATGCAATCAAAACCATCATATTTTAAAATTGCGATACCAGCACAATCAACACCAGTATCTAATAATGTTGCCTCGGAAATAATTTCTTGAGGTTTACCAATAGTGCATTGGCTAAGGATACAATATATATACCTAAATCCATAATTGAGCCATTATATAATTCTCTTCTAAAGGTAGTAGGATTTTCTCCTCTTAGATATGCATCATATCTACTAGAATATTGGCCAATTACAATAACTGCTCTTCTTAATACACCAACCTTCTTAATATATTCTTTTAATATAGGTAAATTAGGTTGATACATAGTTAAAGTGCCATCTTGTAGATAAGTATCATTATCTATAGCAACTTGAACCATTTCTTTAACTTGTTTAACGTTACCCGCAAATGGTTTTTCGCAATATGTAGGTATCTTATGCTTTAAACAATTAATCGTAATTTCATGATGCATGCTATTTGGAACAGCTAAATATATAGCATCAATAGTTTTACTTTCTATCATTTCTAAATAATTATGATAAATATTTTTAATATTATACTTTTCCGCAAACTTACAAGCATTTTCATACTTACCTGAACATACAGAAACAACCTCAACATCAGGATTTAGTTTTAATCCTTCCATAAACATATCAGATACAAAGTTTGTTCCTACAATTCCAAATTTAAGCATATTTTCTCCCACTAATTAGTTATATTTTTAATCCACTTACCAGAACTTAAACGATATATACCCATTATTGATTGAATAATATATTGAACTACATATGATAACATTACCCAAGTAATTGATAATTTTAATATGATACCTGTTAAAGCAGCATAAGGTACAGCACCTACCCATAAAGGAAATAAATCTATTAATGCCGCAAACTTAACATCTCCTCCACCTCTTAATACACCAACGACTATTGCATCATTGAACGCTTTAAGTGGAACAACAAATGAGAAGATATTAATCATTATTAAACATACATTGGAAGATGCTTCTGACAAATTATAATAGGAAAACAAGAAGGTTGATCCTAATGTTCTACCTAGAATATTTAAAGCAGCGCCAAAGAAAATACCAACAATTAAACTAACGGTTGGCATTGTCCAACCAATTCTTTCTACTTGTTTTTTATCATGTTTTGCCCCAACTTCTTTACCAACAATTACAGCAGCAGTATTTGATAAAGAAGTAGAGAAGGCAATTGTTAAAGTATCTATATTATTTGCTACAGAATAAGCTGAAAGAATAATAGCACTATTTTGCATATGTGACATTACATTAACAATCATTGAAGAGCCAAAACCCCATAGAGTTTCATTCATTATTACTGTTCCCGCATTAGCGATATATCTTTTAACCATATCAATACCAGGTCTTAATAGATAATTGACATTTACCTTAAAAGAACTATTGAAATTCATATGTAAAAGTATGCAAACAAATTGAATTAATACAGTTATTAATGATGATAAACCAGCACCTTTAATTCCTAATGATTTAAAACCAAACATTCCTTTTACTAAAGCATTATTTAAGAATATTTTTAAAATTGTCGAACTAGATACCATAATAGTACTAAATAATGGCATCTCCATAGCAGTCATTGAGGAATTATAAATTCCTACAAACCCTTGGAACAAATAATAAATAACCAATATCTTTATATATTCTATAGATAGTTCTATTACTTCTGGATCATTACCAAATAAGGACATAAATTTATATGGCATAGTATATACTATTAAAACAAAAATCATAGTAACAGAAACTGTTACAAATAAACCTACACCTAAGATTTTACTAATAGAATCTTTATCCTTTTTACCCCAATATTGGCTGACTAAAATTGTAGTTCCACTTTGAGCACCAAAGCACAATAGCATTAATACTCTCAAAGGAATGTTGGCTACGGTAATAGCTGCCAAAGCATTTTCACCAAGTGAGCCAACAATAAAGTTATCAATGATATTTAAACTTGAAGTAACTGTTTGCTGGACGAATAAAGGCAAGGCTAAAGTAAATAGTCTCTTATAAAAATCTTTACCATGATTCATGTATGCAAACATATTATTCTCCCTTTTAAATATTCAAGGAGATTGTATTAGTTTTCTAAATATTTGTCCCAGAATTCAACTGTCTTTGCGAATACCTCGTCAGCTTCATGAACAAATCTAAAGCCCCATAATTCAGGAGTAACTCCACCTTGGTAATTATATTTATCAAGAATTGAAAACCATTCATTACAATCTATATCACCATCATAGATTGGAAAACATGATTTATGTCCTTGGACATTATTCGCATGGATATGGAATAAATCATCTCCTAAAATCTTACAACCTTCTTCAAAATCTTCATTATTAAAATATAAAGCACCAAAATCTATCATTCCTGTAAGATTTGGATGATTTAATTTTTGAATTGTTTCTTTTATTTCTTTACAACCTTGTACTGCCGAACTAGCATCAGCCTCAAGAATTACCTTCATACCATATTCTCTAGCCTTCTCACATACACGATATAAACCTTGCATTACTAATGGTTCATAATCTTGTTTTGTTTGTCCTTTAACTGGGAAACCTCCCATAACTTGGAAAGCTTCAGAACCTAAAGCATGACCCAACTCTAAAGTTTTTTCATAATATTTTAAAGCTCTTTCTCTTGCGATAGGATCAGGTGAAACCATTGAAATAGGATATAAGCATTGTTCAGCTGTAATAACCTTAACACTTAAACCAGCATCATCTAATTGTTTCTTAATTTGTCTAGCTTCATCAGCATTATAATCATCTACATGAAAATGTGGTGTAGCAGCATAGAATTCTAAGTATTTCAAACCATACTTCTTCATACAATCAATGAAATAT
>CAZJAM010000082.1:0-4710 GCA_964544095.1 uncultured Anaeroplasmataceae bacterium
TGAAAAATAAGGATTACATTTCATGGGATGAATACTTTATGGGAGTAGCCTTACTTAGCGCTAAAAGAAGTAAAGACCCTCATACTAAAGTAGGAGCTTGTATTGTTAACCAAAAAAAGAGAATAGTTGGTATTGGATATAATGGATTCCCAATGGGATGTGATGATAGCGTATTTCCTTGGGTAAATGATAAGGATTTAAATGCACTTGATACAAAATATCCTTATGTAGTTCATGCGGAGGCTAATGCTATCCTAAATTCTAATATATCGTCACTTGATGGGGCAACACTTTATGTATCATTATTTCCTTGTAATGATTGTGCTAAACTAATTATTCAATCTGGAATTAAAAATATAGTATTTATGGATGATAAATATAAAGATCAAAATACAAATATCGCATCAAGACGTATGTTTGATGCCGCAGGTGTTAAATACACTAAACTTGATGAGAATTTAAGAGTTGATATAAATGAAACATCTTCTAAATAGATATAAGATATTATTTATTCTATATATTCCATTCTTTATATTTATCCTTGTAATTTGTCTTACAAAAACAAAATGCAGTATTACTACAACTGGTAGTATTACAGATTTATCTAGTATTTTTACTACATCAAATAATTATAATACAGAAGGTTCACTAAATAGTGTATTTGTTTATGATAATGAAAAAATTACAATATTTCAAAAATTTGTAGGTAAACTTGATAAAAACGCAACTGTTTATGAACCTACAAAAAATTATTCTCTTTTTACCTCATCTGAAGTATATAGAATGGGTGTAATACAAAAAAATCAATCACTTGAGGCTTCCGCAATTTATGCATATAAGAAAGCTAATTTAATTGATTCATCTATAAGTATTGATTATAATTTCTTGGGCTATATTGTCTCTTATTATATAAAATCTGATGACCAACAATTTGCGCTTGGAGACATTATTACAAAAATTAATGGTGTTGAGGCAAATGATTCAAACTTCCATGATGCATATGTAAATATGATGGAAGGTAGTGTTGTTGAAGTATTAAGAAATAATACTTTAATTACATTAACTCTTAATTCAGCAAGTGCTAATTATATAGTAAATGACAAAATATATTCACATATTTCATATTATAAAAAATATAATGTATCATATAGTGCTGCAACACCCGCTCTTAATATTTCAAAAATAGATTCCATTGGTCCAAGTGCAGGACTTATGCAAACACTTGCAATTTATAATTCTTTAATAAGCGATGATATTACAAAAGGAAGAACTATTGTAGGTACTGGAACTATTGATGAAGATGGTAATGTAGGAGAAATTGGTGGTATTGAACAAAAGGTTGTAGCGGCATTTAAAAATACAGCGGATGTATTCTTATGTCCTGAGGATAATTATGAAGATGGTTACAACCAATATCTTAAGCTTGGTAGAAAAAAAAGACGTATGAAATTTGTTATGGTTTCATCATTTGATACTGCTTTGGAGGCATTAAATGATTAATAATTATTTTGATATACTAAAAAGTATTGAAGAAAACATAAAATTAAAAACCATAATAGTTAATAGACTTGTATCTTTTGTTTTAGCTAGCTTCATTGTCCTACCATTTGTTTTAATAGATGTTAATTTATTATATTTGTATTATGATTTAGAAAAACTATTAGTCATAATATTAATAATATTATTTGTATTACTCATTTTCTTATATACTCATTTTTATTTGGTATCTTTTAAAGAATATCTTATAAATGATTATAATAAAAGAAAATATATTTATTTTGTAAATATTATAGGATCCTCTCTTATGGGATTACTTGTATTTATAATTTATTTAATTGCGAGGTAGAATATGTGGATTATTTTTATAATTGCATGTGCTCTAGTATTACTAGACCAAATAACAAAAGTGATAGTAGAAGTATTTATTGAAGATCACTCATATGTAAATATTTTTGATGACTTCCTTTATTTAACAAAAACTTATAACACTGGTGCAGGTTGGTCAATGATGGATGATAATACGCTTTTATTAGCACTTTTATCACTTGTTGCCTCAATTATCTTCATCTATATTACATGTAAGCATTTAAAGTCATTTAAGAAGCATATAATGCCATCTATTGCGATGTCTTTAGCGCTAGGTGGTTGTGTTGGTAATATGGTTGATAGATTTTTAACTGTGTTTAATTTACGTGAAGGCGTAATAGATTTTATTGGAATGTATATCGGTGATTATTCATGGCCTATTTATAATTTAGCTGATATTTTCTTAGTAATTGGAGTAATAGTATTCGCAATTTGGGGTATTTTCTTCTCTGAGAATAATGATAAGAAAAAAGAAGATAAAAAGAAGAAAAAGGCTGGCGATTTTAATGCTTAAAAAATATATTGTTTCAAATAAAAACGATGGACAAAGATTAGATAAGTTTTTAAAATCATATAATGATGATATATCAAGATCATATATTGCATCATTAATTAATGATAATAAGATATTAGTTAATAACAAGCCTTCTAAAGCTTCATATATTGTATGTGATGGAGATGTTATTGATTTACTAGAAACCGGACCTAAGGAAATAGAAGTAAAGGCACAAAATCTTAATTTAAATATAGTTTATGAAGATGATGATATTTTAGTAGTTGATAAACCTACTGGAATGGTTGTTCATCCAGCTTGTGGAAACTACGAAAATACTCTTGTTAATGGTCTTTTATATGAAGTTGATGATTTAAAGGGTATAAAAGGTGAAGTAAGACCTGGAATCGTTCATAGAATTGATAAAGATACATCTGGCCTTTTAATGGTTGCGAAAAATGATATGGCTGTAAAATCGCTTGAAGAACAACTTAAGGCCCATACTGTAAATAGACTTTATTATGGTTTGGTTAGTGGTGTTATTCCAGAGGAAAGAGGAAGAATTGATGCGCCTATTGGGCGTGATCCAATAGATCGTAAGAAAATGGCCGTTGTAAAAGAGGGTAAGGACGCAGTAACTAATTTTAGAGTTGTTGAAAGGTTTAAAAAATTCACACTATGTGAATTTAAACTTGAAACAGGTCGTACTCATCAAATAAGAGTTCATATGAAATATATAGGATATCCACTTGTTGGTGACCCACAATATGGAAGTAAGAAACTTATAAGTGAAACAGGACAATATCTTCATGCTGGAGTGTTAGGATTTATTCACCCAAAAACAAAAGAATATATGGAGTTTCGTTCAGAGCTTCCAGAATATTTTAAAAATTATTTAAACACATTAGAAAAATAATATTGAAAACAAATTAGAATGCATCAATAAACACTTGATAAAGAATTATAAAGTCCTATGCTAAATATGACTATTTTCTTATGGAGGAAGTATGAAAAAGAAAATTTTATTAACTATTAATGTTTTAATATTAATACTTTTATTACCACTTGTTGGTTGTGGCAATAAGCATACTCATACATATGAAGATACTTATTCATATGACGATGCAGGACACTGGTATAAATCAACTTGCAAGCATGACCTTAAAAAAGATTATGGTACTCATACATTTGAAGTAAGTATTATATCACCTACATATGATGAGTTAGGTTATACTCTTCATAAATGCAGTGTATGTGGTTATTCATATAAGGATACCTACACTGACGCTTTGTTAAAAACATATAATATAACATATAACTTAGATGGTGGAACTAACAATCTAAGTAATCCTTCTACATATACAATAGAGGATCCTAATATTGAATTAGAAAGTCCAACAAAAGAAGGTTATGAATTTTTAGGTTGGGTATATAATGAAGAAACTGTAGCAGTAATAGATACAAGTATTGCCTCTGATATAACATTAGAAGCAATATGGGAACCTATAACTTATACCATTACATATAACTTAAATGGTGGAACAAATAATCCAAATAATCCAACTTCATATACAATAGAGAGTGGTGATATCACTCTAGAAAACCCTACAAAGACAGGCTATACATTTACTGGTTGGACAAATGATGAAATCACTACACCAAATAAAGATATAACTATAGTAAATGGCTCAAATGGTAATAAAACATTTACTGCAAACTTTGAAGGAAATACTCATACAGTAACACTAGATACAACAGGTTATACATATAGTGGAGAGACATCATATAATGTAAAGTGTGGTGAAGCTTATAAATTTGATGTTGTAAGTGGTACTGCAGGATGGGGTTATAATGATATTTTAGTTACCGATAAAAATGGTAATGTATCATCATGGAATATTGATAGTGATGTAGTATTAAAACCATTAGTATATGGTTATACAGACTCTACAAAAACTACTCTTTATTTTGGTACATACCCTCAAACTAAAGTTAATAATACAACTACTATATCTACACTAAATTCAGTGGCTGGAACACTTCCTACATCAACAAATACTTACTTATGGACAGATTATGGATATTATATAGAAGGATCTATATCAAGTTATATGTATTATATTGATATAGATGAAGATTCTGACGGAGATTATGATTATAGAGGAGTATATTTCACTTCTTATAGATCATATAAAACATCAAATCCAAGTAATTATACTTATCAAGATGACAATGGATATAGTATAAATACAATATATTGGTTTAAATACGAACCAATAAAATGGAATATATTAAAGACAGAGAATAATAAAGCTTTAATATTAAGTGATTTAATCTTAGATTCACAAGAT
>CAZJAM010000083.1:0-4388 GCA_964544095.1 uncultured Anaeroplasmataceae bacterium
TACTTGTATCTTTAATGCATCTATTATTAATAAGATTTAATTTAAGAAAAATAAATAAGAAAGAGAATAAAGAATTATTAACTGATTATTAATAAAATCATAAAGGAAGAGGTTTATTAAAGCTAAGAGGCAATAATAAACCTCTTTTAAAATATTACAAATACTTTACATTTCTTTTACTTCAATATGATTTTTTGACCTTTTTTTATTTTATATAATGTAGCTGTAAAGTAGAAGAGCTACTTTTAGAAGGAGATATTAAAATGAAAAGAAATAAAATTAAAGTAATAGGAACAGCATTTGTAGGAGCAGTTGCACTAGCAGCACTTGCTTCATGTGGAAATAGTAGTGATGCATCAATCAAGGCATACACAAGAGACACTACATCAGGAACTCGTGATGGATTCTTCACAGGAATTGGATTTGAAGATGCAAAAGCAGATAACACTGTACTTGTAAAGGACTATATTGAAGTTGCATCTAACGGAGATATGATTTCTTCAGTTAAGGGTGATGAAAATGCAATTGGATATATTTCATTATCAAGCTTAGAAGAATCAGGAGTTAAGGGACTTACATATGAAGGAGTTACTCCAAATGAGACAAACGTATTAAATGGAACATATAAGTTAACTCGTAACTTCAACTATTGTAAGAGAGCATCTTATACAAATGAGAAGGAAGGACAAATTGTAGATGCATTTATCGCATACCTTTCAACAACAGAAGGAAAGGCTACAATTAAAGAGCATGGTGGAATCCTTGAAACATCATCATCTGATGTATCATGGCAAACTCTTAAAGAAAGTTATACAATTGATGATGAAGACAACTCAAAACTTACAATTGAAGTTGGTGGTTCAACATCAGTTAAGTCAATTGTTTCAAACTTATTAACAGAATTCAGTGCTAAGTGTGGAAACTTCTTAATTAAATATAATCCAACAGGATCTGGAGATGCATATAAGAGAACTAATGGTAGTGAGAAAGATGGAGCTAACGCTTGTGATCTTGCCTTCGCTTCAAGAGAGTTTAAAGATAGTGAGGCTATGGATAGTTCTCTAAAGGGTAAAATGTGTGTAGACGCTATTGTTGCAGTAGTAAACAATAAAAATAGTATTGATTCAATCACTAAGGATCAATTAAAGAATATCTATAACGGAACAACTACTAAGTGGGCAGACTTAAAGTAAAGGGGTAAATTAATATGGAGAATGTTAATATTAACAGTATTAAAAGGAAAAATACAACTGATAAAATTGTTAAAAACATCTTCCTAGCATTTACAGTAATTTGTTCACTAGTAATAGTATTTATAGTATTATTCATATCAATAAAGGGATTCACTCCCTTTATTAAGCGTTATGAGATAAATGGAAGCTATTACTCAGTTGGACTTGGAAAATTCTTATTCGGAAACACATGGTATAAATCTCCAAATGTATATGGAGCCGGTTTCGTTATAATAAACACTATATATATTACCCTACTTGCATTATTACTCTCTATCCCTATATCTATATTTACAGCCTTATTCATTTCAAAAATAGCTCCAATGTGGCTTTCTAAAACATTAAATACAATACTTGAACTTCTAGCAAGTATCCCATCTATTATATACGGTCTTTTTGGTGCCGGTATTATAACTAAGATGGTAAAGAATATGTCTAGTGCAGTAGGCTTTCAGTCAGCTGGTGGACAATCAGCCTTAAGTGCCGCTATAGTACTTGCGATGATGATACTTCCTACAATAACAATTGTTGCGGTAACTGCACTTAACGCAGTAAAGAAAGATTTAGAACTTGGTTCACTTGCCCTTGGTGCTTCAAAAACTCAAACAAACTTTAAGGTAGTTCTTACTGCCGCAAAGAGTGGTATATTCTCAGGAATAATCCTTGGAGTCGGAAGAGCACTTGGAGAAGCAACTGCTGTATCAATGGTAATTGGAAATAAAGGAAGCGGACCTACACTAAATATATTTGATACATCAAGAACACTTACATCTACAATGCTTCTTGGAATTCATGAAACAACTGGAATGGATTATGATATCCGTTTCTCTGTAGGAATATTATTAATAATTATAATTTTAGTAACAAATATTTTGTTAAATATTGTTAAGAATAGGATTGGTAGATCTAATGGAAAATAGCAATATGAATAAAACAAAAGTTATGCGTAAGGTAAAAGATACAACATTAAATGTATTAACTTACCTTTCCGCTTCAATATCAGTTATTATATTAGCCGCAATAATTATCTTTATATTTGTAAAAGGTAGCTCATATTTTAGTTTTAAAATGATAGTATCAGATTATAACGAAAGTGTATACTTTGGTGAATGTGAGACATCATCTAGTACAACCTTCACACTTGAAAATAAAGATGGCATATATTATTCAAATCATTTTGGAATTGGGTTAAAAGATTCTCATGACCTTGAAGGTAATGATATAATAGAGATAGTATATGTTGATAGTGCTTCTCCTTTAAAGAATATGAAGAAACAAAATAGTGATGAAACACTATCTGTTAAAAAAGGACAGGCAATAAAAAGAGTTCAAATAGTTAGTGAAGATAATAATCTTGGAATATATACCGCAAAAATTAAAGCCGAACAAATGGCCTTGGCATTAGATACAGGCTATGTTATTCAAGAAATATATTTTGCCACAATTGGTGGAGGTATTAGAGGATCTTTAATATCTACAATATATTTAATATTATTAACATTAATTATAGTATTACCTATTGGTGTAATAGCTGCTATTTATTTATCTAACTATGCAAAAGAAAATAAATTAACTAAGATAATAAGAACATTAATTGATATGATATCTGGTATACCATCAATTATATTTGGATTTATTGGAGTAATCATATTTATACCAATTGTATCAAGTATAACTAAAACTCCTGGTGGATCAATAATATCTGGTGCTCTTACAATGGCTATTATGTTATTACCACTTGTAATTAAAAATACTGAAGACGCTATTGAAAATATTCCAAAGGGATATAAGATGTCATCTCTTGCCCTTGGAGCTTCAGAGACACAAACAACATTAAAGATTATATTACCAAACGCAATACCAGGAATTCTTACTGCAGTATTATTATCAATTGGAAGAATAATTGGAGAATCAGCAGCATTAATATTTGCGATAGGTACAGTAATATCTGATAAGGTATCACTTGGTGGATCATCTACAACTCTTGCAGTTCATATCTGGTCTGTAATGAGTGGAGAAAATCCTAACTATTCACAAGCATGTGCAATATCAATAATCATTATGATTGTTGTATTAATACTAAATATTTTAGTTAAACTTTTATGTAAGAAGTTTAGACGTTATGAGGTGAAATAATGGAAGATTTTTTAGAAAATACAGAAGATAAAAAGGAAGTATTATTCCACGCAGAAAATCTTAATTTATCATATGGAGAAAAACATGTATTACATGATTTAAACATTGATATTTATAAGAATAAAGTTACTGCCTTTATTGGACCATCAGGATGTGGAAAATCTACATTTCTTAGATGTTTAAACCGAATGAATGATTTAATTCCAAACTGTAAGATTACAGGAACCCTTAATTATAAGGATATGGATGTAAATACAGTAATTCCAATGGAGCTTAGAACAAATGTTGGAATGGTATTCCAAAACCCAAATCCATTCCCTATGTCAATATTTGATAATGTTGCATATGGACTTAGATGCCAAGGAATTAAAAATAAGGCTGTATTAAATGAGATAGTTGTTGAATCACTAAAGAAGGCATCTTTATATGAAGAAGTAAAAGATAGACTTAAGGATTCAGGACTATCACTATCTGGAGGACAACAACAAAGACTTTGTATTGCCCGTGCAATAGCCTTAAAGCCAGAAGTATTATTAATGGATGAGCCTACATCAGCTCTAGACCCTATCGCAACATTAAAGATAGAAGAGCTTATTGATGAACTAAAAAAGGAATATACAATTGTAATTGTTACACATAATATGCAACAAGCAACTCGTGTTTCAGATTACACAGCTTTCTTTATGTTAGGAGAAATCGTTGAATATGATAAAACAGTTGAATTATTCAAGAATCCAAAACAAAAGAAGACAAGTGATTATATAACAGGAAGGTTTGGATAATATGAAATTAGATAATGAAATTGAGCATTTAACACAAATGATTATTAAAATGGCTGAGGTCGTAGTAGATAATCTTAAGATTGCAGTAGATTTATATCATGAATATGACGAAGATAAAGCTTTACTTATTAACGATGATGTAGTTGACCTACATGAGCGTTTAATTGAAGAAATGTGTCTTACAATTATGTTAAGAGAACGTCCTTATGCATCTGATTTAAGAGAAGTTTCAGGAATA
>CAZJAM010000084.1:0-4296 GCA_964544095.1 uncultured Anaeroplasmataceae bacterium
GGTTACCTCAATAGAGGTAACCATTTTTTATTTAATTTCAAAAGATAATATTTTTATATTGTTCCTTCAACTGAACCATTCTTATACTTTGTATTAACTTCATATATTGAATTAAAGTTATTAACAAATGTATAAAGTGCACTCATATCAAGGTCATGAGCCTGGCCATCATAGATATTTGCAAGTGTTAATCCTGAACCACTTAGTGTCATACTAACAACAGGAATGTCAAATCCTAGAGTGAATTTTTCAATTGTTGTAAGTACTGCGACTTCTTCTTGCGATGCATTCTTAATTTGTGATGTTGTAAGTGTTACATCCATATCACCAAGTGTTGAATTATCAGCAATTTCACCAATATCTAGGTTAAATGAGAATTTGTTTGTACCAATTGATGCGCTATTAACACAATCAGCTGCGTTTACAAATCCATCACCATTTGAATCTGCTGATGTTATCGCATCCATAATAGTAGATGGCATTCCCATACCATAATCTCCTAAAAGATATGTTAATGGATTATTCATAAATTCATCAAGAGTAATCTTTAATAAATATTCATCTTTATCTTTACCTACGCCAAACAATCCACCTTCATCTGTACCAATTCTATTCAAGTAAACATAACCATCATAATAATAAATATTTAATGTTTTTTTAGTTAATAGTTTTGCCACAAATGTAAAACTTGGTATAGAAAGACTTGCGAATACCTCTGGTTTACCATTATCATCAACATGAATCTTTATATCAACAGGCACATTAACATCTTTTATTTTTATACTTCCAAGAGATACGTTTAAGACAACATTTCCCTTAATTTCAAAGTACTTTAATTGTGCATCATTATATAAAGCTTCAAATAGATAAGACATATTAGTTAGATTAATATATCCAGACATATCAGATGGTGCTGTTACAGTTAATGATTCTATTTCATTTAATTCAATATCTATTGATGAAATCTTAGTGTAATTTGTATCATTTTCATATGATACATATGCATTTGATACTTCAACATTTGTTAATCTTTCACTATTCTTTGTGAGTGCCACATTAATTCTAGATTCATTAACAAAATTCTTATTTAATGCAGTTTGATTAATTGATAATGTTAGGGTATCATCACCTACTATTAGTGATTCTACTAGATTATTAATATCAAGATACATTGCATCATCTTCAATTAGATTCTTAAATGTTTCTATCTTTAATAAATTAGTTATCGAATTAATTAAATTCTTAACTCCTGTAAATGTTGTATATACTTTAACAACAGAATCCTTATTAGATTCATTGTTTCCGTATGTACCATAAACCATTGCCTCGCCACCTGTTGTAACTGACGACATAATATCAAGGTTAATTTGGTGCCAACCATATTGACTTTGATTTCTATATTCTATAATTATTAGGTTTGCAGTGGCATCGAAATCACTTAATCCATTAACGAAATTAATCTTAAGTGATCCTGTAATATTGAAATAATTTCCATTTGATTTTTGAATAACAAGCTCATTAATATTTAAGTTAAATAACTTTTTATCATATAGTGTCTTTATAGATTTAGCATAATCTAAAAGTGTTAAAATATCATTTTCATCAATTAGATTACTTGTTGGTACATCTATCTCTTTTGAAGTTGAATTTGTAAGAGTAACCTTAACATTTGATACAACTTCTCCATCTGTTTTAACGCTAGCACTAGCAGCAGTATCTGATGTAGTTAGATAAATTACTACAGTTAAAGTTTTTCCAATTAATGATTCTAAATCTAGTTCAATATTATCATCTATTGTTAATGAAGATATAATATCAATTATTTGTTTTAATTCAATAGAATTATTCAAATCAAAGGAATAGTTAGTATTAAGTATACCATTGATTTTTTCTAATGCGCTATTTATAAATGATTCTAGGTTATTTAAATCAATTTTAAATGTTTGATTAGATACTGTTACATATAATATATTATCAACAACTTTTATAAGAGCGTTAATTTCATATTTTGAATCAATTGTAATATTAACTTTGGCATCAACATTCTTATTATTAACATATATGCTTCCACCAATAAGTATTTCATGACTACCATATGTTAGAGTAAACTCATCAATATTAATATTAAATATCTTTGTTTTTATTATATTATAAATATCAATACCATTATCAACATAACTACTTAAATCAGTATAATTTTGTGAGTTTATAGTAATAGAATCACTGTATGCCATAACATTAGTTATACTTCCACTAATGTTTTCACCCTTAATACTTAAAGTTAAATCGTTATTTAGTGAAACCACTAAATCACAATTAATATAATCTTTAGTATTTAATGAAACTTGAAGTGAATCTTTATAAGTAATTGATTTTAATATATTTAATATTTCATTTAAATCAATAGTATTATTTGAAGCGAGATTAAACTCTTCTATTGTAGAAATTAGCTTATCTTTTGTGATTGATACATGAAGATTATTATAATCTATATATAATGTATCGCCTAAATATGTTACCAATATATCTGCGCTAAAGTCATCTGATGAAATATTTAATGTAGTTTTTAGAGATAAATTATCAAATCTCATATTTACTAAAGCGTTTATATGGTAAGTCTTATACACAAAATCAAGATTTAATGACATACCATTTGCGTTTTTAATCTCGGTTGCTTTATCTACTATATTATTAATAGTATCTTTTATATCAGCATAGTTAATATATTCTTTATCTGGAATCACAACATCTTTATATGATCCTCTTGTAGATACACTGAATGTTGTATTAGAAAGTTTAATATCACCTAACTCTATTGTATTATCATATGTTATGCTTAAATTTTTAGTAAATGATATATTAATATTTTCTAAATATGACTTTATTAAATCATATGTAATCTTTGATTTGTCAAATGATTCAAGACTTAAATTAGATTTATTATCATTAATTAATGTTTTAATTTCATCTAGTGAAATTTTAGCATATATCTTATCTAATGCTATAACATATAGGTAATTATCCTTAAGATATATAGAAGCATCTAGGTTTAATTTATCATTTGATAGATTAACATTTCCTTCTACTACTTTATTCTTTAAGTCAAGATAAATTGAGGCAACTAAATTATAGTTTTCACTATTATATGTAATAGTTGTATTTAGATTTAAATCAACTGCATATGCAAGTTCTATTGCATATTGTGTATTTGTAGTCTCATATGCATCAATAAATTCAAATGATAATTTATAAACATCATTTTGATATATATAAGTTGCCTCAAGACTACTAAATTCTACAGTGTTTTCATCAGGAGTCGCAAATGTGAATGTTGTTGGAATAGATAAACCAAATAGATTAAATGTAATATCTACATATGTTACTTTATCACTCTTTGTAACACTACCATTATTAATATCTGACATAACACCTTCAATTAAAGTGCTTGTATCAAACGGAAGAGTAAACTCATTTGTATTTGAATCTTCACTCTCCAAACCAAGCATACTAACTAATGTATTAATATCATAATATCCTTTAACATTACCCATTAAATAAAGTTTATTATCTTTAAATACTATATTAGCATCGCCAATTGTTGCGTCAATTGTCTTATTCTTTATATCTATTGCAGCTTTAACTAGAATGTTTTTATCATTAACTTCTAATACTGCTTTAGCATATAATTTATCTTCATTTAAAAGATTTGCCATAGTTGCAAGATAGTCTAGTGGACTTTCTGCAATATTATTTATTTCATCATCTGATGGTACTTCCAAATCAAAATAGTTCTTATAGAAGTTATATTTTTCACTTATTTTATTACTTGCTTCTTCACTTGTAAGATATGTAAAAGTTTCAGTAATGTCAGTATATGTTTCAGCCCAAACTCCCTTATGTACTGAATATACTTCCATATAGTGACCTGTCTTAATTGTCCATGTATCATCAAATGTATATTCCAAACATACACTTAAAAAGTTAGGATAGTCTGGTGATGAAGCATTTGTTTTTACTTTATTTTGATAATATACTGGTGCTTTAGTAGGTATTAAATCTAGGGTAATTGTATATGTTCCGTCTCCATTATCTTTAACTTCACTTTGGCTTTTTATTGTCTCACTAGATACAATATAACCTATAGTTTTATCTGGACCATATCCATAAAGACTAAATTGTTGAGAAGTTGAACGTGCACCAACATCTTGCTTATCATAGTCTGATGAGCTTGATGATTTACGATATAAAACCTTATTTGGAGTAAAGAATTGTTCTTGGAAAACCTTTACGGCTTTA
>CAZJAM010000085.1:0-1949 GCA_964544095.1 uncultured Anaeroplasmataceae bacterium
GTTTCAATAATTGGCACAGGCTTGCAAGTTGGGTGGTGAAATGCGTGTTTATCTACTTTGTTTACATTGTTTTTGAATCAGCTTGTTTAATCAGATCATCAACATTTACATAAGTTTTGGTTTCTTTTTCTTCCATGATTTCTCCTAATTTATGAATATTTTTATCTTTATTTAGTTTTTTTGAACTTACTTGTTTTTTTACTCATTCTGCATATATTTGACATATTTGGCAAAAAGTCGTTCCACTTTTTGGCATAAATGCTTGATTTTAACATTAATTTGTGGTATATTACTTGCAATGGAGGGATATCTTATGAAAAGATTAATCGAAAAACAATTGTTAGATTGGAAAAATAGTTTCAATAGAAAACCACTTTTGGTGTATGGTGCAAGGCAAGTTGGAAAGACATATTCTATAGTTGATTTTGGGAAAACAAACTATTCAAATATCGTTTATTTCAACTTTGAGGGCAATTCTTCTTTAGGTGAAATTTTTTCAGAAGACTTAGAGCCTGAAAGGATTATTCCTGCACTTGAAGCTCTTTCTGGGCAAAAAATTGTTGAAGATAACACCTTGATTATTTTTGATGAAATTCAAGAATGTGAACGAGCATTAACTTCGCTTAAATATTTCTATGAAAAAGCACCAAAGTATCACATAATTTCAGCTGGAAGTTTGCTTGGTGTTGCAATAAACCGTGGCAAGTTTTCTTTCCCTGTTGGCAAAGTAAATACAATTACGATGTATCCATTAAATTTTGAAGAATTTCTTATGGCTTTTGAAAGATATGACTTAATTGAGATTGTAAGGAAATCTTTTGAGAACAACTCTCCTGTTGATGCTCCAATACATCAATTACTTTTAGATTATTATCATAAATATCTAGCAATAGGTGGAATGCCTGAAGTTGTTAGCACTTACTTAAGAACTAAAGATTATGATTATGTTCGTATTGCACAAAATGAAATTAAGGGCAACTATTATGGTGATATGACAAAATATACCGATATTAAAGAAAGCAATAAAATAATCGCAACTTATCGTAGTATTCCTAGTCAACTTGCCAAAGACAACCATAAATTTCAGTATTCAATCATCGGTAGTGGTGCAAGAGCAAGAGATTACGAAACCTCTCTTGAATGGTTGAAAACTGCTGGGGTTATATACAATTGTAACAAAGTAAAAGAGGGCTTTTATCCAATTAAAACTTATGAGGATTTTACATCATACAAAATCTACATGAGCGATGTTGGATTACTTGCTTGCAGTCTTGATATAACTATTCCAAGTATAATTTCAAATAATATTTCAAGTAACACAAGAGGTGCTATTGCTGAAAACTATGTTATGCAACAATTAGTGTCTATTGGGTTAAATCCTTATTATTGGGAATCTAATGGAAAAGCCGAAGTGGATTTTGTTGTTCAATTAAATTCAAGTGTTATCCCTGTTGAGTGCAAGTCTGCAGATAACGTTCAAGCAAAAAGTTTAAAATTGTATATGCAAAAATATAATCCTGAGTATGCAATTCGTATATCAAGTAAAAACTTCGGTTTTGAAAACAACATTAAATCTATTCCGTTATACGCAATATTTTGCTTGAACAAATAATTTCTCAAGGTTAAAAAATATGCAAAAATTTTTAATATTTGTGTCCAAAAATGTGCAAATTGCATACTTTGGACATTTTTTAATTTTCAAATGTTTCTCTTGTTAACTCACTAGCAATAATTCTTATATTGGTTCTGCGTGCTGGACCTGTAATTAAGAACGCACAGCCTCTTGGCAGATTGACAATGTTGTCGCTTTCAGCATCGTTAATTTGACCTGCTTTCTCATACAACGCACAAAGGTCGCTCATATCGTTTGCTTGAAACATCAAGTGTTTTACCACTTAGGTTTTTAGCAAGGTTTCCATATTCGTTTTCAGGATCAAGGATAAATACTT
>CAZJAM010000085.1:1959-4114 GCA_964544095.1 uncultured Anaeroplasmataceae bacterium
CATACAACGCACAAAGGTCGCTCATATCGTTTGGCGCAAGCGAGAAGATAAGTGAATATTGGCTGACATTGATAATTGCCGAACTTTTTCTTGCAAGCTCTGGGCTACCAACAAAGTCTTTGACATTTTGAGTGATAACTATCTGCATACCATCGTATTTACGGATACGCTTTGCCAAGTTGTACATAAAATCAAGGGCTACCATAAACTTTTCATCAATAAAGACATGGGCTTCATCAATAGCGACAATGATTTTTCTATTGGTTTTGAATAAGTTGTTATAATCACGATTTTTAATTACTTCGTTATCAAGCCACTTTAATACCAAAAGCATTTGAGCATTTGCAGTGACATTGTTCTTGTTTGCAAGCAATTTTTGAAAGTTAAACACCACAAAGTTTTCTTGTGGATTAAAAGTTGTTGGACCATTCCAAAGTGCAGAATTTCGACCACCTTTTTTGAATTTGCTCAAGTAGTTAGACAATACTTTTAGGCAGGATTTGTTGTATTCATCTTTTTCGTTATTTAACTTTTTATCTACGAGTTCCGCTAAATCTTGAAAGGTTGGATAGTCTTTTGCTTCTAACTTTGATAAGTCCGTCTTTGCAGTAATATGCTTTACTCCGTAAGTTTCAAGTATCAATTTGTTTAGTAATTCCAAACTATCTGCATTGATTCCTACAAGTATCAATCTGAAAAATTCTTCTAGGAACTGCAAGTGTGAATAAAAAGAGTTGTTTGTTCCATCGCTGTTATCATCGTCAAGTGAAGAGATAATGTGAAATGGATTAATACGACCATCTTTTGAACTTGAAACATCAAGTGTTTTACCACTTAAATTTTTAGCAAGCTTTCCATATTCGTTTTCAGGATCAAGGATAAATACTTTTGAGTTTTCACTTGCAAGTTGTGTCAAGATAGTCTTTGTTGCAAATGATTTACCGCTACCTGATTTGCCTATGATAACCATATTACTGTTGACACGCTCATCATCACGCTTGAAAAAGTCCACAAATGTAGGCAACTTGTTTTCGCCGATCAAGATTCCATTTTCATCTAATATTGCGTTGCTAACAAATGGGAAGCAGGATGCAATAGCAGAAGAGTTAAGCCCTCTTGATATTTTGGTTTTGTTACCCTTTGTTATAAGGCTTGTCATATATCCATCAATTTGTCTGCCGAACATTTCAGTAAATCTAAATCCCATTTCTTTTAATTTTCTTCTAACAAATTTTTTGTTCGTGGATTGTTTACCTGTATCGTAGGCAGTGATGGTGATAGATACATCAAAGAACGATTCATTATCATTCTGAAGCCCAATAAGTGTTTGTTGTAAACTTTGCAAGTGCGTTTCTTTATCAATCTGACTTGATGCTTTGCCGATATCTCTTTGACTAAGTAATTCATTGATTGCACTATCAATTCTTTTAATCGCTTTAAGTCTATCAACAGGTTCTGCTTTAAGGACAACTTTTGTGTTTGGAATATCAAACAACTCTTGACCCCATGCATTTGGAACTTGCAACGGATAATCGGTTATCATAAAGTGTGAGAGTGTGCGATCATCTTGAATAACTTTTGTTGATTTGAAACTAACTACATCAGGCACGCTCTTTGAAATGTAGTCGGCTTCATTTATTTTCTCAAAATCTCTTTCATCAAAATTGTTTGAGTAAGAGTATTTGATAAACAACGCTAGTTCTTTATTTGTTAATTGTTTTGCATCCAAATTACTACCTTTTAGCATTTGAATTGCTATGTTTAATGTGTTTTGCAGGCTCTTTTTGTCTACATCGTGAATAACGATATAATAAGAACTTGCATATATTTTTTCTTCTGAATTTATCTTATCAATGATGTTGATTCTATCTTCCAAAATCTCGGCTCTTGACCTAAATTCATTTTCCGAAAGTTGTTTGTTTTCGTTAGCTTCAATAATAGATTGAAGTCTTGTGCATTCATTAGTAACATAGCCATCAAAGATTATTGGCCTTTCAAGTTTGACAATGTCTAGTTCTTGGAATACGCCAATATTTTTTAAGATGTTTGATAGCACGCCATCAATAAAATAATTTTGTTTGTATTCACTCAGCATATTGAATTCAATAGGCTTGATTTCAATAACACCTGTAAATCCGTTTTCTTTTTGCCTGAT
>CAZJAM010000086.1:0-4056 GCA_964544095.1 uncultured Anaeroplasmataceae bacterium
GAATCAAGGGTTTATGGCTTTTCGCTTTTTTGTAACTGTCGAAAACGGGATTATATATTAAATGCTATTTTTTTTAAAGGATTTTGAATTAGAAAAACAAATCTAAAAACGCTTTAATCCAATTATGACTATAAAACCACCGAGCGAGTCCAAATCCGCTATACGTCTCTAACCTCATATCCCGATTTAAAAAATTCATAACATTATTTGACGCATCCGCTAAAGTAACAATATAGAATACAATTTCAAGGATAAAGAACATGACAATAATTCCTAAAATAGATCCAAGCATACCATCTATTACCATGAAAGTATGATTTTCTCTTAAATCCTCAATATGTAATTTAATCAATAAAATAATTAAAGATAAACCTACCCATAATATTACAAAAGATAGTATTAATAGAATAGCTTTAGTAATACCACTTGCAATAGTGTCAGATATAGATTCTGCTATATTTGTAGTAGACTCCCCTGAAAATCCCTTTGAAATAAATTTAGAAAGCCATCCCGGTATTCCTAAATCCTTTAAAACAGAGGCAAGTCCTTCTTGTGCTGTTTCACTACCCGTAAGATTTTGAAGTGATTCTGTATTCATAACCTTCTTATAAAAATGATTATAAAGAGGATCTCCAAATATCCATTTTAGCACCTTCGCAAACTTAGCACATAATATTAAAGATACAAACATACCGCAAATCCAATTGGCAATTTTAATAAGTATCCTTGAAAATCCTATAATAAATCCTAGTAGTAATCCTACTATAAGCAATACTATGACGATTATATCCAAAATACCTATATATTTTTGTATAGAAAATATGATATTAAGCATATAAATCACCGCCAGTCTTTGGTAATTTCATTATATCATATTTGTTGAAAGAATACATATATTATACTATAATAGTTCTGGTGATTAATTATGAATAAAATTAAAGAATTTCAAGAATTATTAAAGAAAAAAGATATAGATGCTTATATAATACCTACATCTGATTATCATATGAGTGAATATACTCCTGCCTACTTTAAAGCAAGAGAATACATTTCAGGTTTTACAGGTGATGCGGGTACTCTTCTTGTAACTAAAGATGATGCGAAACTATGGACTGATGGAAGATTTTTCCTTCAGGCATCAATTGAACTTGAAGGTTCTGGAATTAAACTTATGAAAATGGGTGAATCTGGTGTTCCAACTCTTGTTGAAGATTTAGCTGAACTATTCCAAAATGGTGGAAACCTAGGATTTGATGGTAAGTGTATAGAGACATCTACTGCAATAAAAATTAAAAAGGCTGTACCTAAAGCTAAAATTATTAACACTGATTTAATCTCTAAAATTTATGATAAAGATAGAGCCCCTCTACCATTCTCATATCTATATTTATTAAAGGATGCGTTTATTGGAAAAAGTTTTTCATCAAAAATAGAAACTGTAAGAAATATGATTGAAGATACTGGATGTAATGCATTAGTTCTTGCGCGACTTGAGGACCAAGCTTGGTTATATAACTTACGTGCTAATGATATTGAATGTACTCCAGTATTCCTAAGCTTTACATTCGTTACCTTAGATAGCATATACTTATTTGTTGATAATAATAAAATAGATGATGAAGTATCTAAATATTTATCTGATAACAAGATTAATGTTAAAAGTTATAATGAAATATACTCATTCTTAAGTGGACTTAATGATTATAAAATCATGTATGATGCTGATACATGTAATTACAATATATATAGAGCATTATATAGAAATAATACATTAAAGAATTCAATAAATCCAACAACTAAACTTAAAGCCATTAAAAACGATGTAGAAATTAGAAACACTATAATTGCCCATATAAAAGATGGAGTCGCAATGGTTAAAGCTATGAAATATTTATATGAAAACGCTGATGCTCTTGATGAGATTACATATGCTGACTATCTTGAAGAAAAGCGTAAAGAAACTCAAGGATATATTGAACTAAGCTTCCCAACAATTGCAGGATTTGATGCACATGGCGCTATAATTCACTATACTGCTGTTAAAGGTAAGGAAGCTAAACTTAATACAATTCATCCAACATTCTTTTTAGTTGATTCAGGAGCTCATTATTGTCTTGGTACTACTGATATTACCCGTACATATGCTTTAGGCGAAGTATCAGACAAAATGAAGGAAAATTATACTTTAGTTCTTAAATGCCACATTGATCTTGCACTTGCTGAATTTAAAGCTGGCACTACTGGTGAACAACTTGATGTAATAGCTCGTCAACCATTATGGAGTAAGGGTCTTGATTATAGACACGGTACTGGACATGGTGTAGGACATATATTATCCGTTCATGAAGGTCCTCAATCAATTAGATATCATGGAAACACATATCCATTAGAGCCTGGTATGATTACAACAGATGAACCAGGGTTATACATTGATGGTCAATATGGAATTCGTATTGAAAACGAGTTGTTATGTGTAGAAGCTAATACATCTGAATACGGCAAATTCTACAAATTCAAAACAATTACAGTATGTCCTTATGAACCAAAAGCTATTAATAAAGATATGCTTACAAAACCTGAACTTGATTGGCTAAATAATTATCATAAATCTTGTTATGAAAAATTAAGTCCATATTTAAATGAATCAGAGAAAGAATTCTTAAAGAATTTAACAAAAGAAATATAATAAAATCATTTCAAAAGAACCAAAAGAGTAGGCACATACCTACTCTTTCTGCTTTAATATAGTTAACATTTTTTAATATCTACTGTAACATTAACACCAACATCAGTTAGCCCTCTTACATCTATTGTTTTCTGACCTCTAACTTCAAGAACATATTCATTATCATTAGAACTTATTATATCATTATTTATATAAACACTTACATTTTTAGGGAATGTCACTTTATAATAATATACTTTTCCATCATAATATCCTGAACCATATTTATCTAATACTTCTTGACTGCATTTTAAAGTCAAAGAGAATACTGCGCCATTAGATTTAGAGACTTCTTGACAAGCATCAATACTAATAACTTCATTTGTATTATATCCTTGAACCACATAATAAACGTACTCACTATTAGCTAGTAAATCACCTGTCTGCATTCTATAATCTTTTGTTGTAGTTAGCTCACAATAAGCTACATTAAAATCTACTTCTTTATCCCCGTCACAATATTTTTCAGTGATACTAAAATTGCTAGATTTATTATATATATCATAAACATCCTGTCTTTGTGGAAATACTAATATGTTCTTACCTTTTTTAAGATCAACCTTAGTAAGACCATGCATATAGTTTGTTTCTCCATCAATTTGCTGAACATCTCCATCATTGAGCTTAAGAGTAGATGTATTAGATATACCCCAATCTTTATCTGCATCCATCCAAACAAATTTTTTCCCTACAACTGTCTTGTAATTATAAGTCTTGTTAACATCTAAGTCTACATCTACTTCTATGGTTGTTTGTGCCGGAATACAATAATTATAATCCTTTGAATCAAGTATTAACACATCATTAAGATATATATCAAAATCTCCAAAATATGTTGTATCTTTTGTTTCTAGATATACTTTCTTAGTTCCATAATCATCCCAAACAATTATTCCACTAATAGCATCTTTTAATTCATCATGAGAACTTAAATCTGTTTCTTCAGTATTTGTTTCTTTATCACAAGATGTTAGGGTTAAAATTATAAATAATACAAAAAGTATCTTCATTAATATTTTTTTCATTATATCTCCCCCTAACTAAAGTTTATACAGTTACAATTTATAACTATTTCACGTTTTATATTACCTTCAGTATTTCGATAATAACACCAAACTGAACTTAATTTAACATTTTCTATAGTGCCATAATTAGATGGGCATAAGAACGAAATCATTGTTTTATATATTTTTTTATTGTTGAATGTATTATATACATGAACGTCAATTAAATTATATGTACAATCTTTAAACTCTATATCATAACTATATTCTTCAATATTGTTTTCAATATCAACCACCATTACATGTGATATGTAATATGTTGGTAGT
>CAZJAM010000087.1:0-4049 GCA_964544095.1 uncultured Anaeroplasmataceae bacterium
AATCTATATGATTTAAGAAAATTGGCATTCGTATTTATAAGGGATTGGAGTGTTTATGGAAAAAGAAAAATTAACAAAAATTTTAGTGGTAATTTCAACTATATTATTAATAATGATAGTAGGTGCTGCATCTTTTGCATATTTTGGAACGTTCGATGTTAATTTAGTAAATAATGTAGCTGTAAATATTAATTCATCAAGTCCAGGTAATGCAACATTTATATCAAATGCAACACAACTTAATTTACAAGTACCTGCAGCAAATATGAGTTTTACAGCTGCAAATAATACAGTAGCTGCAAAAGAAGATACAGCATATTTAGATGTAACATTAACTGGTTCAGCAAATTTACTAACAACATGTACATATGATATAGTTTATGAATATAATTCAGGAAGTAATGTGTATGGAGAGGGTACTACAACAAAGACAAGTGGAGCAACAAAAGAAATAACTTTAGAAGTAAATGGAATGAATGGAAATAACCATTTTGCTGCAGAAACAAACTTTGACCATGCAAATGTACAAAGTTATTATGATAGTACAAATAAGTATTATAAGTTAGTTGAAAATGCAACAATAAAAAGTTTAGGAACAGAGCAATCAGTAAGATGGAAAATAATAGGAAGATATTATAACTTAGATGTAAGTCAATCACAACTTGGAGGGAAAACATTTACTGGTAAGATATATGCAATAAGTAAAGGATGTTCTTCAGAAAATGGTACAACAGTTCAAAGTGGATATCAAACAATCCTTGCAAATAATGGAGGAGCCGCAAGTATGACAGAACTAACATCAACTGATTTTGCAACAGGTACTACGGCATCAGATAAAGGAATGTATAAAGCAACTGATGATTTAGGTTCGTCTTACTATTTCAGAGGAGCAGTAGATAACAACTGGGTAAAATATGGTAAGTATACAAAAGATACATATGCATATTGGTATGAATATAATGATGATGGAAGTATAACAATGGCTTTAACAGACGATTGTACTGGAAAAGAAAGATGTTATAAGATAGCATCAAAAGGTGACGATATGTATTGGCGAATAATAAGAGTAAATGGAGATAATTCAATAAGAATGATTTATGCAGGGACATATGCGCCAGATAGTAATACAAAAGTAAATATGAAAGAAACAACTTTCGATGATGATGGATGGTCTACATCTCCTAAAACTTTTATTGGTTATTCAGTATTTAATGAAAATTATAATAGTTCAGAATACGTTGGATATATGTATACAGTAGGGCAGCAACATGGTACAGGAACTTCAAGTAAGATTAAAACATATTTAGAAGATTGGTATGTAAATTATACAAATTTGAATGCCGATGATACAAAAATAACAGATCAAATATATTGTAATGATAGAACAGCCTCAACAAGTAGTAGTGGTACACCGGGAGAAATAAATTCTTGGGCATCAACGGGAACACACTATTATTATGGTTCTTATGTAAGATTATATGGAGATTCATCAAATCCATCACCATCGCTTATTTGTACAAATGCCAATGATAAATTTACAACAACAACAGCCAAAGGTAATGGTAAGTTATCTTATCCAGTTGGATTGATTACGGCAGATGAAGTAAATATGGCAGGAGCCGATAGTAAGTATAGTAGTAACTTTAGCTATTATTTATATACCTATGATTATTATTGGGCGGGCTCCCCTTATGTATTCGATGTTGGTGGTGTTGCTAGTGAGTTCCGTGTGGAGGTTGATGGCTATCTTGATTGGGATCGTGTCAATGATTATTTTGGGGTTCGTGGCGTAGTTTCTCTATCCTCTGATGCTAAGTTACTAGGCAGTGGAACATACAATGATGTGTATGTAGTAAGCTCTGATTGACGGACACTTTTGATAAAACTCAGGTAAATACTGAGATTGAAAGGCAAAATCTTCGCCCAACAATATATAAATTGACGTTGTATAATATGGTGTGTAAATTCTAAGCTTGCATTCCATATTTTTTTATGGAAAGGAGGAGATAAAATGCAAAATTTAAAATTAATAGATTATACTAAAAAAAGACTAGATGATATGTATCTAGTTGTATATGCTATTAAAAATGATGTAAATATAAAGAAAGGAGATATTATTGAAAACATTGATATTTATACTTTTGTAGGTATTAACAAAAGAGGAATAAGGCAACTTGTTGGAATTTATCAAGATAGACCACTTAACAATAGATATTGGTTTGATGTATTTGAAACATTTAAATCCAGAGGATTAAACTCAATGTTATTTTTATCGGTTGATGATAACAAAAATCTTAAAAGGACTGCTAAAATTGTATTTCCAATGGTAAGTTTTGTTGATTCATTAATTTTTGTAACATCAAAATTTGATAAATATGTATCGGAAAAATCTTCAAAAAAAGTTACATCAAGAATACATAAATTATATTCACAAGCCACTTTAAATGATTATAAAAATGAATTTAATAACTTTACAGAAACTTATAATAATATCATTCATAAAAAACTTATTGAAAAATATTTAAATAACCTGGAAAGTTATTATAAATATAGTGTAAACATAAGAAATTTATTATTTAAACCTTCTGCTAACAGTAATATTTATGATAGAATAAGATTATCATTTAACAGTAATGAAAATTATATTACTGATTTAAGTGAAATATATGAAAAATTAGAAAGTATGGATAGATTCTTTGGGTTTATATCATTTAATAAAAAACAATGGACTTTAATATTAAATGATTTAATGCAATTATACCCAGATTTGGAATTTATATAGGTGGATCATGAAAGATAATATTAATGAATTGATAATTAAAGAAGCACAACAAAGATTAAAAAATGGAGAAATTAAAAACAATGCTGATTTAGAAAATTTTATAGATGGGCTTATTCAGCCGCTATATCAAGGAATGTTAAATACTGAGCTTGATAATTTATTAGACTATTCCAAATATGAACATAAGAAAAAAACAGATAACTATAGAAATGGATATTGCAAAACTAAAAACGTTCAAACTAAATATGGTGCTATTAAAATTAAAACTCCAAGAGATAGAAAAGGAGAATTTGATCCAGTTATCATACCTAAAGGTGAGAATAGACTTGGTAAATTTGAAGATATTATTTTATCTCTATGTGCCAAAGGGATGAGTTATCGTGATATTTCTAATATATTAAAAAAAATATATGGATTAAATATATCAAAAGACCAAATATTAAAGTTTGTTAACACTATTAATGAGGTAATCGATAATTGGCTTTCTAGACCACTTAAACCTTGTTATGTATTTGCTTATGCTGATTGTTTATACGTTCCTGTAATGGAAGATTTAAAAAGTGAGAAAAAGGCTTTTTATGTAATAATTGGGGTGGATTGTAATGGGATAAAAGATGTTTTAGGTATATGGTGCGATAAAACAGAATCAGCTTCTTTTTGGACAAGTGTTTTTGAAGATTTAAAAACAAGAGGTGTTAAAGACATTCTATATACTACAAGTGATGGAGTTGCAGGTTTTAAAGGCTCTTTAGAAACAGCTTTTCCAAAAACAACAGCACAAAGATGTGTTGTACATTTAGCTAGAAATTTATATAAAATATGCCCTAGAAAAGAATCATCAAAAGTAATGGAGGGCTTTAAAAGAATTTATAAATCAGCTAGTTTAGAAGAAGCACAATTAGAATTAGAAAACTTTAGGCAAACATTTAAAAAACTTGCAAAAGTTGTAGATAAAGTAGAAGGAGACATGCAATATATAGAACCTTTATTTGAACTTCCAGAAGAAATCAGAAAAGCAATATATACATCTAATGCTATAGAATCAGTTAATTCTACACTAAGAAAGGTTACTAATGGTAAAGGTTCTTTTGCAAGTGAAACTTCCGTAATAAAGTTGTTATATCTTAGAATAGAAGAATTAAAAGAAAAATGGTATAACCCCATTCCAAATTGGGATAGAATTTGTAATCAACTAGCATTAATACATGGAGAAATGTAAATGGTAATATGGAATTGGACAAAAATGTCAATATAGAAATTGGACAGT
>CAZJAM010000088.1:0-3890 GCA_964544095.1 uncultured Anaeroplasmataceae bacterium
TTAACACTGGGATACCCAGATGACGCATAATAAGGAGGAGATAACACGACAAATAAAACACAAAATGAAATAATGAATCAATTTGATATATTAAAAAATAAAGGATTTAATGAATATATAAAATATATAGATTCTAAAAAAGAAGAACTTAAAAATACATTATCTAAAAGAGAATATTATAAATGGTTAAATGAGGCTAAGGATAATCTAAAAGATATTCCTTATACAACTGAAGTTATACATAACTATGATATTAATAATATTCCTGAAGAGGTAAAGAAATCTATATCATATGCATCTGATATAGGTGCATTAGCGATACTTTACCAAGAAGATATCATTAATGAAGAAATGTATAAGAATATAAGAAAGAGAATTCAAAATAATTATCAAATAACTTCAGACATAGTTATTTAATATCTTATATGATATAATCAAAAATAGGATGTGACTATGTCTGGTATAAAGGGAGGTAATAATAAATGCCAGATATAAAATTAATTAAGGCTACACAAAAAGCATGTGATAGATTCAAAGAATCTAACACTAAACTTAGAGTTGCAGCCTATGCTCGTGTATCTACTGATTGTGAGGAACAAATAAATTCATATAACTCACAACTTGCATACTATAACGAGCTAATAAATAAAAATCCTAAATGGAAGATGGTTGGTATATACGCAGATAAGGCTATTACTGGTACATCAACCGATAAAAGAGTTGGTTTTATGCGTATGATTAATGACGCATTAAATGGTGCTATTGATATGATTATCACTAAATCAATCTCGCGTTTTGCAAGAAACACTGTTGATACACTTCACTATGTAAGACTATTAAAAGAAAAAAATGTTGCTATATTCTTTGAAGAAGAACATATAAATACTTTGTCTATGGACGGAGAATTAATGTTAACAGTTTTATCTTCAGTTGCTCAACAAGAAGTTCATAATACTAGTGAACACGTTAAAAAAGGCTTAAAGATGAAAATGCAACGTGGTGAACTTATTGGTTATAATGGTTGTCTTGGATATGACTATGACATTGAAACTAAAACGATTAGAATAAACTATGAAGAAGCTAAAATTGTTAAGTTTATCTTTGCTCGCTACTTAGAAGGTGCAGGTTGCACAATGATTGCAAAAGAGTGTATGAAATTAGGCTTTAAAACTAAGAAAGGTTTAACAAAGTGGTATGAATCCGCTGTAAGAGGGATTCTTAGAAATGAGAAATATATAGGAGATTGCTTACAAGGTAAATCATTTACACTAGATCCTATATCTAAGAAAAGACTTAAAAATGTTGGAGAAGAAGATAAGTTCTATATAGAAAATCATCATGATGGATTAATATCTAAAGATGATTTTATGCGTGTTCAAACAATATTAGATAACAGAGGAACACCTAAAAGATTAATTAATGGTAAAAGACAAGAGAAATTAAGCAGAATGTATGCATTCTCATGCATTACTAAATGTGGATGTTGTGGAGGAACATACACAAGGCGTCACTGGAATAATTCAAGGCATTATGACAAAATAGTTTGGCAATGTGTAAAATCTACTAAAGGTGGAAAGAAACTTTGTCCTAATTCTAAAGGAATCCCAGAAAGTGTGTTAGAAGAAGCTTTTCTAACCTCATATAACTTAATATGTTCAGATTTAAAATCATCATTTAATAGAGTATATAAAGAACTTGAAAAAGAATTTGATTTAACTAATTTATCTAAAGATATTTTGAAGATTCAAAATGAATTAGAAAGATTAGAAAAGAAGAAACAAAAACTTATAGATATGAAGTTATCAGACACAATTGATGATGCTTCATATAAAAGCGCATTTGAATCTTTAAAAGATCAAATAGAAACTCTTGAAAAAGAACTTAATTCATTAAACCAAAGTAATGATATATTAGCTAAAAAGAATGAATCATTATCTAGAGCAAAAAGATTATTAGAAGATGGTAAAAGACTTGAGAAGTTTGATAGATTTGTCTTTGAATCAATAGTTGAGCGAGTAATAATAGGTGACTTAAACAATCCTTACACAATAAAATTTATATTTAAGAATAAAGATGAAGTAAATCTAAACGCAAGTGAATATATCATAAATACTAAGAAAAATGATATACTTGAGAAACCTTACTCACTTAATACTAGCGAAGCAATAGTAAACAGTTTTATTAATAAAAGTGATACATGTCGAGAGTATTGTGTTGCTAGAGAAGAAAATAGTTTTTTGTTTAGCTGTAAATAATATAGGTGTAACAAATTAGAAAATGGTCAAAATTATAATTTTATACTCAGAAGATAGTTTCATAATAATGAAATAAAAGAAGAAATTTATTAAATTATTAATTAATAATAGAAGACTTAAAAAAGCAAAGAATATGAAATATTATAATATGCTTTTATATTTAGACATTGAAGTACTTCAATACATGCTTGAAGTAACTTTGAAGTTGACATTGAAGTGGCTTTGAAGTAAAATTAAATTAAGAGGTGATCGTATGTTATTTAATGATATATATACATCTTTTAAAGTTGAAGATAAAAATTTCGAGTCAAAAGCTAGGCTGAGTAGAGATGATACTTTAAGTTGGCTTAAAACAATAGCTGGATTTTCAAATGCTGAAGGTGGAATTTTAGTTGTCGGAGTTGAGGATAAAACTAATAAACTTCTTGGATTTGACTTACAAGAGTTGGATAAAGAAAAAAATTACTTTTATAATCAAATTAAAGAACATTTTGCAACTATGCCTGAAATTAATTCTAAAATTTTAGAATATGAAATTCATAATAAAAAGAAATACGTGATTGTATTTTATATTGAAGAATCAATTGTTAAACCTGTTATATTAAAAATGCAAGGTGCACCTTTAATTTATATTAGAAGAGACGGCTTTACAAATTATGCAACTATAGAAGAAATAATGCAAATGGCCAAGAATTGTAGTAATCCTAAATATGATTTAGATAAGACAAATATTAAATTTGATTTTAATAAATTTTTGAAATTGAGAAAATTTTATTTTGATAATGTGAAGACAGAACTTACAATTAAAAATTTAGAATCTATTAATTTTTATACCTCTGATGGTTATTTATATAAAGGGGCTAATTTATTTAGTGATGACTATGATGGTAAAGATTTAAAAGTTGTTTTTACTATTTATAAAGGATTAACTAGAGGAGACGATTATATATTTTCTAGTCAAGAATTTAATGGTAATATTATTGATTGTTATAAGTTTATTTATGATAATGTTAATTTAAAAATGAATCATGGATTTATAAAAAAAGAAACATATAGAATTGATTTAGATGCCTTTCCCAAAAGAAGCTTATTTGAGGCAATTATAAATTCTTTAGTTCATAAGGACTATTATATTGATGGAAGTGCAATTTATGTTGATATGTTCAAAAATAGACTATCTATTTCCTCACCAGGTTGTCCATATGGGAAAAAAGAATTAGAAAGAACTTATAAATTAGATACTTTTGCGTCAAAAAGAAGAAACGAATTAATTTCAAACATATTTGTTTTGTGCCATGCCATGGAAGCCAAAGGTAGTGGATTTGAAAAAATAATGGCTGATTATAATACTCAAGATGCTAAGCATAAACCATTTATTTATTCAAAAAATAATCAGTTTACTATAGTTTTACCAGATTTAACGAATGAAGATGGTATTGATATTGCAACTGATGGAATTAGAATTTTATCCCCAATTAATAATGTAACAAGATTTGACATATCCATACTTGCATATTGTTACGCTCAATATCGAAGTATAAAAGAAATTTCTGCCTATTTAGGATTATCTAATTCTACATTTTTAAGAAAAGATGTTATTTTAAATCTTGTTAATCAAGGATTTTTGCTAGAAGC
>CAZJAM010000089.1:0-3732 GCA_964544095.1 uncultured Anaeroplasmataceae bacterium
AAGCTCCATTTTCAGTTTGCGTAGAAGTTTGTAATATTGAGTTATTTAAAAAATACGTATTAGTAATAGTTCCACTATTTTGAAGAGCGATATCTGCAAACTCTATAATATCTTCAATTTCATGGTTATAAACACTATTTGTCGCGATATAACAATCATCTATAGTATTAGTGTTATTACCAACAAGACCTGATACACGGTATCCACCAATCGCAGAAATACCACATTCTTCTGTTATAGTTTGACTTAATTGTCTTACATAAACTCCAGAAATTGTTCCACTATTATATCCGCATACATTAGCGATTGCGCCATCACTAAGTGTAGAAAGAGAAGCTGTAATAATGATTGTAGGATCAATTAAACCAAAATTTTTAATTGTTCCGCTATTTTGCGCAAACATTCCAAAATAAGAAATATTTGCATACTCACTTGTTGCTGAAGAAATAGTTATAAGTTCTAAATTGCTTATATCAAATCCGTCTCCATCAAATGTTCCTGTAAATGATTTACTATCTTTCCATCCAACTGGAATAAAATCAGCTTGTGTATAATCATCAAAATCAATATTACATAATAATTTATAATCATAATCTAAAAAATCATCGTAATTATTACATGCAAGTGAAAACGTATAAAGTTCCTCAGCTGTAGAAATAGTAATAGTATAATCACTATATGACACCGTAGGACTACTATATGCATTAAGCATAGATATTACTTTATCTTCATTTGTGTGTGAAGTTCCATCAATTTGAATTTGACTACCATTATAGAAACTATCGTAATTAATAAATTCTTTATTGCTAGATACTTCTTTTTTATTAAATTTAATACCTATTACAAGCATAACTAATAAAACTAAAATAGTTGAAAACAAGCTTGTAAATATAATCTTTTTCTTCTTTTTCATGTTATTATTTCTCATATTAACACCCCAATATACATTAATTAAAATTTAGTTCAAATCCTCTGGATTTATACCCCAAATTTCCTTTGCACGATTGGCTTGAACCAAATCAACTGTAAACGAAACCTCAACATCTACATACTCCTTATAAACTGATACTTTATTAGAAGATTCATAAAAGTAGGCTTCATTTATATTTAATACATATGTATGTTCTTTGTAACTACCATCTGTATTTTTTTCAGGTGAAACCATCACCTTAAGATATGATGTATTTGATGCTGCATCATAATACCATTCATCATCTTTAGTCATGAATGGGGACTCTCCTGATATTTGGTCTTTAGCATTATATGTATCCTTCTTGTTAGAAGAATAAACTTTTATTCCATGCCATGCGTCTAATATATGAATTCTTACATATACTGCTACTTCAGTTGTAAATGAGAATTCTAAGCCTAATTGATTTAAATAAATATTTGATGTATCATATTTATCTTTTGTTGCGCTACAAGTGATTTTTTGTTTTTCAGTTGTAACTTCAATCTTTTTAGCATTACTGCGCTTTGTTGTGTCTGTTACATAAATTGATACGCAATCATTTCCAATTTGTAATTCATAATTAGTGTTATCACATGATACTTCTTTAATTCCGCTCTCATTATATGAAACAATTTTAACAGTATCATTGTTTACTGTAATACTTTGTTTATCAGTTGAAATTGTACAAGTATATGATGTACCTTTAGTTTCAACTGTTGTAACACTTTTAACTCCAGTGTAAGTTTTTGTTTCTTCATAATATTTAGATGATGATACAGATGAACCTATACTAACAGATGATGTTTTTGTATAACCTTCACTAGAAGTCTTAGTGTAATATGTTATACCACTTTCAAACTTAGTGCTCTTTGTAAGATTATATCCTCCATCTATATCCTCATAATAAGTATCAGCTGTAACAGTCTCTCCCACAATAACTGAAGCTTTAGAATATGTTCCTAAAACATAATATGATTTAGATGATTGAAATACAGTGTCTTTTGTTATACTATATTCAGTCTTTGATTCAAGAACTATATCAAGTAAATTAAATACAGTATCTACTCTTAAATTGTCATCTGCATAATTTATAAAATTTTTATTATTAACTTCAACACTACCAACATCAACATCTTTTACGCTAACGCTTCTTTTATATGTGTATGCACCAAATACTACACAGCCAATAGTTAAAAATAGAAATATTGATGTAATAATTATTATTAATTTTTTTCTAGTTTTCATATATTCTCCTTTCTTTTTTTCTAAGAGATATACATTATTTTTTCTTCTATATACATTACTTCACTATAATATTACCTTTTTTATCACGAAAAGTAAAGTTTAATTTGTTTTATAGAGCTTCAAACGCTCTAAATATAATATCTTTAGATATTATGCCATTAATTTATATGCCGTATTTATTGAAATATTTTTTTCTATAATAAATCATTTGATTTAAAAATTTTTTTCATTTAATGATTTTAATTTTACGAATGTATAATTATATATACTCGTGTATATTTATTATCAAATGGTTAAACGAACACCTCAATAAATAAAGGAGCATCTAGCATTACGCTAAACGCTCCATAAATTTATTTAAATATTTTAAAATATAGATTTCATTTCTAAATTATATTCTTCATAAACAACAATTTAAAATGTTTTTGCATCTACATTATCAGGATGTTTTATTTTAAATAGTGCATATAAAAAACATATAAAGGCAATAATAATTATTCCGACTATTGATATTAAAATACCCATTAATCTACCCTTTACTTTTTCTTTGATTTTAATATTACTAATGTTTGTTGTTAATTCATACCTTGGCCAGTTAAATGTTAACTCAACCTCATCAATTTCATCAGGTATTTCAAAATAGAATGTTTTATACATTTTTTTATGATCATCAGCTGAAGTTAAACAAGAATCTATTAATTCTATAACACAAAGAAAAAGCCATAAAAGAATCCATTTAATTTTAGAATAATACTTAGGATATACAGCTAGTAAATATTTTCTTGAATTATCTTTCAAATCAATTTTAATAACTTCATTATTTTTAAAAAATCCTTTACTTATTTTTCTTTTTTTATTTTTATCATTGATAGTATAAAGAACGTATTTATTTGAATCAATATGTTCACTTTTTATTATAAGAGCCATATAAAACCTCTATTTAAAATATAATTTAATTTAACGAATAAGAAAAATTAGTACCCCATCCACGTAGCCAACGTATTTTCATAGTAGCACTGTTAGTTATTCCTAAAACCGTTAAAGCAAACAAAGTTATTGTTTGTATTAATCCAGGAGTAAAAGTACCTATTATATAAGATATAATTGACCATACCACTGCTGCAGCACCACCTGAAGCAAAGCATGCTGCTGTTAATACCCCTGCACCTGCAAATATTATTGTCGAAAGCACTGAATTTATTGTAGAACAAATTTTATTATAACTACCAAATTTATCAATTAATAAAGAATACGTTTTGTTACCAAAAGTTGTGGCCATTTTAGATGCAGTACCAAAATTTTGACATACGATTGATTCAATACCAGATACTAGTGATGAATATTCTCTATTATTTAAAATTCGTTTTAAAGTTTTAGCTGTCATTACATTTATAAGTAATGCTGCTATACAAACTGTTACAATCATTTCTTTATTCATTGTAACATTTATACCATACCATTTCCATTTAACATTGCTAAATCCAAATTGTACAGCTAATTCTTCATCCCGCTCTAAAATGACTTCATCTTCTAAA
>CAZJAM010000090.1:0-3612 GCA_964544095.1 uncultured Anaeroplasmataceae bacterium
CACCACATGCTTATAAAACTTCACTAACCATAGCGAATCCATAAACATCCCCATGTGCGTAAATTATATGGCATTATTTTTTTAAGCCAACAACTTTTTTGCATTATAAAAGGATTTTGGATAAAAACCAAAATCCTCTTAGATTTATCTTTTTTTGCAGTGAGGGCATGATCCTTTACAGCAAGCACATCCACCTTTACCTTTTTTCTTTTCAATTATCAAGTACGTAGATATACCTACTACGACTAGTATTATTGCAATTATTAATACTATATCTCCAAGTTTCATATTATGCCTCCACTAATTTCTTTTTGTCATACTTATTTTTAAATATAATAAGCGCTATAAGTCCTGCAACTACTGCTGCCCAGATAAATAGTGTCCACCACCAAGTACCTACAGTAAATACTATAGCTGCAACTATATATGATGCACATATCCAGAATACTACAGTCCATCTAAACATCTTCTTATCACCAAGTTCAGCTTTAGCTGTACCTACAGCTGCAAAACATGGAATAGTTGTCATATTGAATGCGATAAATGCGATTAAGCCAGGAACTGTAATACCAGTTGCATCAATCATTGCACGTACAGCATCAACTCCATCTTCATTTGTAACATCAAGACCACTTATATCAAGAGTATTCGCTGCGGCAAGACAAGCTGCAAGAGTTGCGAATGTAGATATTACATTCTCCTTTGCGATAAGTCCAGCTACTGCACCTACTACGAATACAAATCCATACTTTCCAAGTTGTGAACCAAATCCAAGTGGTGTAAATAGAGGTTGGAATAGCATTGATATTTGAGCAAGTATAGACTCGTCTATTTGTTCATCATCAAGGAAATCCCATGAGAAATTAAAGTGTGATAAGAACCAAATTAGAATTGTTGATAATAAGATAATTGTAAATGCCTTCTTAACGAAATGCTTTGCCTTATCCCATAAATGTGCCATTAAATTCTTAAATTGTGGATTATGGTATGCAGGAAGTTCCATTATAAATGGTGTAGGTTCTCCCTTTTGAGTCGTACTACGCATAAGTAGTACTGCAATTATTGCGGCAGCCATACCTAAAAGATACATTCCAAATACAATTAAATCTGCATTACCAATACCAAATGCTACAACGATTGCTCCTGCAACTGCAGTAAGAATTGGTAATTTAGCTCCACAGGAGAAGAATGGAATTACACGGATAGTAAGTAATCTTTCTCTACTATCTCTTAATGTTCTTGCGTTGATCATTGCAGGTACTGAGCATCCAAATCCCATAATCATAGGCATAAATGCTCTTCCTGATAATCCAAACTTACGGAAGATTCTATCAAGGATGAAGGCAATACGTGCCATATATCCTGAATCTTCAAGAATTGCGAAAAATAAGAATAATACAAGAATTTGTGGTAAGAATGATAATACTGCTGAAAGTCCATCAATAACTCCATTATTGATAAATCCTATAGCCCAAGCAGATAAATTTGAATCTTCTACAAGTCCTTGAATCCATCCACATAATTCTCCTACAAGCATATCATTCCAAATATTGTTAATAATACATCCAGGTGAGAATACTGCGCCATCATAAATTGTCGCAAGCCATCTTACACCATATGATTCAGTATTCATACCTAAATCTTCAAGGGAAGGAAGTTTAAATATAGCTCCTAAATAGAATAAGTCTTCACCAAATGTTAGGTGGAATACAAAGAATAATACTACAATGAATATTGGGATTCCCCAAATCTTAGAAGTCAATACTCTATCTGCCTTATCAGACTTAGTCATCTTAACATCCTTAGTAGCTTCATTCTTAGTTAAAGCAATCGAGAAATTCTTAGATATATATTTATATCTTTCATCTGCAATCATTGCTTCAAAATCATTATCAAATGTGTCATCATCAAATGTTTGTTTAAACTTTTCTACTACCTCTACGGCATCAGAATGAGTTTTTGTTTCAAGTTCATCATTTTCTACAAGCTTAATTGCATGGAATAAAGGAGATGCAATCTTCTTATCTTCCATAATAATCTTTAAATCAGAAATTAAGTGAGTAAGCTTTGAACCTTCAAGAACTGTTTTACCACTTCTTGTTTTAGAAGCTTCATTATAAGCTTTAGTCATAAGTTCCTCAAGCCCTACTCCCTTTAAGGCAGAAATCTTTACAACAGGGACTCCAAGCTTTTCCTCAAGTAATTTTGCATCAATCTTATCTCCGTTCTTTTCAACGGCATCAATCATATTTAAGGCAACTACAATTGGTACATCTATTTCAAGTAATTGTGTTGTTAAATAGAGATTTCTTTCTAGATTTGTCGCATCAACAATGTTGATAAGACATGAAGGTTTTTCATCTAAAATATAATTTCTTGAAATAACCTCCTCTGGAGTATAAGGCGATAGTGAATAAATTCCAGGTAGGTCTATAATAGATACTGGCTCTTCACACTTCTTATACTGACCTTCTCTTTTATCAACTGTAACTCCAGGCCAGTTACCTGTATGAGCAGTTGATCCTGTAAGGCTATTAAATAATGTAGTCTTACCAGAGTTTGGGTTTCCCGCAAGCGCAATAGTATACATTACTTCTTTACCTCCATTAAAACGCACATAGCTTCATTTTTTCTTAAAGTTAATTCATAACCTCTAAGATTAACCTCGATTGGATCTCCAAGTGGAGCTTTCTTTCTTAAAAAAATCTCAGCACCAGGTGTAATACCCATATCGAAAAGTCTTCTCTTGATGAATGTCTCGGCAACAACCTTTTTAACGACACCCACCTCATCAATTTCAAATTGATCTAATGTCTTTTCCATTGTGTTCTCCTTCTTAATGCATTTAATAAGTTTGTATTTAATAATTGATAATATTCCCTCAAGTATGCACACTGCTATAACAATTAGTGCAGCCTTAAGAAAATACATTTTAACACCTTACTAAAATCTTTGTAGATAAATTTCTATCAAGAGCCACTCTTGAATCCTTTATTAAACAAATTAAGGATCCTGATGCGTTAGATAGTACTTCAATTTTTTGATTGACTACTATTCCTAAGCTTTCTAGATGTTTCTTTAATGTTTCATCTGCAAGTATTTTAATGATGGTTAGCTCAGTATTAAATGGTGCAAATACAATAGGCATATTATCACTCCTTAAACTAAAACTTATTTTAGCCTAGCTAACAATTATATTTGTTAGCCATAACTAACCACATATATTATAAAACTCTATTTACGCAATGTCAACAAAAAGTTAGAAATAACTAACCTTTCCATTAAATGCATCATTTTTTTATTATCAATTTTAAGTTATTCTTCTTTTATATATACAATATATTCACCAAAGTAATAAAATCCTAATATATTAAATTATTAAAAATAGCCATTCCGTATACATCATCTTTAGCTACTAATAGTAAATCACTATCCATTCCCCCTAAAGCGTGTAAAACTACATCATAGAATCCTATTGCCACAATATTAATTACTATTATAATAGACTAAACACCATCTTTTTGACTACTATAATAGACATTATCAAATATTCTAGATGAGTTTTAATTAATTTATACAACATTTATATTTTCAAATCAAAAAAGGTGAGTT
>CAZJAM010000091.1:0-3590 GCA_964544095.1 uncultured Anaeroplasmataceae bacterium
TGATGATTGGTATAATAAAATGGTATATGTCAGTTTTAAATTTACAAGATAGCTAGTAAATGACTAGCACTTCCTTCAATTTTTAAAAGTTATGGAGAAAATTATGATAAAACTAAAAAAAGTATCAAAGTTTTATAATGTTAATAAAAAAGTAGTTAGAGCTTTAAATGAAGTTGATGTGGATTTTTGTGATAATGAAATTGTATTGATAAAAGGTAAAAGTGGAAGTGGAAAGTCTACGTTATTAAAATTAATATCTTCTGACATTTTATGTGACATGGGAGTATGTAATACCATAAAAGATATAACATCAGTGTATCAAGATTTTCAATTGATAGAGGCATATACTACATATGAAAATATATTCTTTGCGGTAAATTTATATTATGATCGAGAAAAAGCAGTCGAACTTACACAAAATATAATAAAGGATTTAAATTTAGAGAATGTAAGAAATGTAAAAGCTTATAAATTATCTACTGGAGAAAGACAAAGAGTTGCAATCGCAAGGGCTTTATTATCTAAAAATAATGTTATTATATTTGATGAACCAACTTCAAATTTAGATGATAATAACACTAAAATTGTTATAAAAATCATAGAAAAATATTCATTAAATAAATTGTTTATTATTGCCTCACACGATGAGAGATTTGATGATATTGCCGGTAGAATAATCGTTCTTGAAAATGGTTCAATAGTCTCTGATGTAATTAATAAAAAAAATGAAAATAAGAATGAAGAAATCATATATTCAACTAAATATAATTTAAAATATGTCGTTACGCATAACTTTATTAGATATCCTTTAGTTACAATTTTTTCTTTTATAATTATGATACTTATATCAATATTATTAATATTTAGTTTTTGGACAATAGATAAAATTACAATGACACCAAAAACAAATCCTATATTAGGATTGACTGACGATAAAACATTAATTTACGATAAAAAAGGAATTATGAAGAGTGAACTTAATAATTTGAATTCTTATGAGATTAATCCGTTTTATTTAACATATTCTATAGAATTTGATACCGATGTTACAAATGGTGAAAATCGGGTTATCGCAAGCTATGAATCTGTTAAACTTACCAATTTAGATTATGGCAGAATACCTGAAAATAGTAATGAGGTTTGCTTATATATACCTATGAGCCTTAAAGATAATATTTTAAAAGAATTATATTGCAATGCTAAATTTAGTATTCCTAATTCAGATTATTCAATAACTATAGTTGGTATTAAATATGTAGATGGTATTGATACTTTGTGCTTTGCATATAATGATGTGTTAAAGAACTATTTGAATTATACCACACTTGATTTTTATATAAATAATAGCCAAGCTAAAATAATTTATGGTGATACAAATAAACTCGTTTTACCAAATGATTATAAATATGATAGTTTACTTAAATCATTTTATGTAGAAGGTTCTAATTCTTATGAATTTAATTATGAAATAGATGTTGCCTATGAAAATGTAGAAAAACCAATTTTATATTTATCGCTAGATGAGGCGTTAGAGCCTAATGAAATTTATGAAGTTTTAGTATTTGATAATATAGATAATATAAGTGGAATTAATCATTCAATGCTTGATTTAAGTGAATATAATACATATAAAATTTCAAAAGATACAGCTTTAAAAAATAGTGTTAAGATATTGCTTGTGCTGGTTTCAACAATTACACTTGTTATTGTGTTAATTGGATTTTATTATATGATTTGTTCTTTTGAAAATGATGTATATAAGAAAATAAAATTATTGATAAAAGATAATAAGCTTATTATAAAAACTAAAATTATAGAAAGTATAATAAAAGCTTTAGCTTCACTGGTTATACTTACTTTATGTGGCGTTATTTTAATTGGTGTATTGAAAACAATTTTTGCGATAATTTTCTTTATACTACTTAATATGTTAATGCTTAAAAAGGTTGGTGAAGTAAATGCTTAAATTAATTAATATTTTTAAAAAGATAGATAAAAGAATTATTTTACATAACATCAATCTAGAATTTCAAACAACTGGCATATATGTAATAAAAGGTGAAAGTGGATCAGGGAAAACATCATTATTAAATATTATTGCTGGTATTGATAAAAAGTATAAGGGAATAATTGAAGTAGATAATAAGATAATTTCTGGTAATAATTTAGAATACATTAAAAAATATATTTCGTTTTGTAGTAATGATTATGATTTAATAGATAATATTACAATTAAAGAAAATTTTAATATTTTGAAAAAAAACAATAACTATGATGAAGAAGAACTAAAATCTTTATTAAAAGAAATGAATTTAGAAATAAATTTAGAAGAATATACCAATGAACTTTCAGGTGGGCAAAAGAAAAGGCTTATGATAATAAAAAGTCTTATTGAACATAAGCCAATAACTATTTTCGATGAACCAACTGCAAATTTAGATGAAGAAAACAAAAAAATTATTTGGGCTTGCTTAAAAAAAGAATCAGAAAACAGATTAATAATTATTGCAACTCATGATTGTGTTAATGATATAAATCCAATAATTATTTCGTCTGGTGTAATTGAAAATAGTCCGGCATTGAATATAGCTAATTCTACCTTTAATGCTAGCAGTAGTAAAGATATAAGCATTTTTGAAAAAATATATAATAAAAAAGATAGTTATATTTCTAAGTTAATATTAATCCTAAATATGATTCTTATATCTTTTGTATTTATATCATCTATTAAAATTAAAGATGATTATGTTAATATTTATGATAGGGATGAATATTTATTAAAAGATAATTGCGATGATGCTTTGATTAATATAATAGATGCATATGATAACAAAAAAATAGATAGTACTTATTTGGGCTTTGTTGATTTTAAAGCGGAATTTACTTATAGCCTAAATAGTGTTATTAATTATTGTTATGACGAGGAAATCGCAGTTTGTGAGAAAAAACTAATATCAAATTATAATCTTATATGTGGTGAAGACAAGGAAAATTCTTATGTTATAGGGCATAAACTTGCGGATGTTTTAATAAAATCAACTGATAATAAAATTTCGTATAATGATCTTATAGGGCTTCCTATTTTAGATGGAGTGATATCTGGTGTTACTTCAAAGAATACAATGTGTGCTTATATGGATAGAGAAGTATATAGTGAAACTTCTTTAGAAACAATAAATAATTATTCTGATATAGGATATACTAAATATGAAGATTATACTATAGTCTACGGTTCTGATGCATCAACTGGCGGTTATATTGTTAATGCTGATTCATATGACAACATGACATATGAAGAAATCTATAATTCTCAAAAGAATTATGGATGCGTTGGAGTATTTACATTTAATGGAGACTATAAAAATAAATTTAGCAAATTAAGTAGTGATAGTCATAAAAAATTCTTTAATGGTAATGTTAATTTTATGTTATATGATGAAAATATGAATATTGTTGATGGTAAAGCTCCAAATGGTAATAAGGAAATAATAATGGATTGTTATAGCGGATATGAAGTTGGTGATAAATTATTTGATTATACCATAGTGGGATTATATAATACAGATGAAATGGAATCTAATATTTATGCA
>CAZJAM010000092.1:0-3553 GCA_964544095.1 uncultured Anaeroplasmataceae bacterium
CATAATAAAAGAAATAAGCTTTTTTCTACTAGAATTATATCAAAGTCATTCAATTTATCATTCTTAAATTTTAATGGGTCATTTAATGGGTCATTATAATTCGCATTCGTTAACGAAGATTAAAATTTGTATGTATTAATACACCAAATTATAAATTTTATATTTTTATCATTAGTGCCATTAGATTTGGCACTTTTTTGGCTTTTCGTTTGTTAAAATGAAACAAAAAGGAGTGAAATATTATGGAAAAAGAAATAGCTGAATACGCAAACGAACTAAAAAAAATAGTTGAAATTTCAAAAACTCATAGATTAGGTTATATTCCGGATGTATACAAAACATTATTAATAGAAAACATAAAATATGATTTAACTGATAAATGTAATAATCTGGTTTCTGATCTTAATAAAAAAGATACTAATGACCTTTATAGTGCTATAGACGGATGGAAATCTAATACGCTTTTGAATATCTTATCAAGCACTGTAGAATTTTTAACAAATTTTTTCAATAATTATAAAGATTATATTAACAGAAGTACCTATAGTTCATATACCGAAAAACAAAATAAAATAAGCCATCAAGAGGATGCTATATCAAAATATGTTAATAAACTTTCTAGTTATATTGATATATTTTCTTGTGAAAATGAAGGAAAGGATTTATCTAATACTTTCTTAACTAAACTAGTATTATTTGTAACATCTTCTAAAGCATTTTATGAAGCCAAAAGAATTACAGATGATACAATAATTGGTAGACTAACTCTTCTTTTAAGTTCTGCTCAAACTCTTGAAGTACTTGCCCAAATTAACGTTTTACAAAATGATAGTGAAAAAATTTTATTCCAAATTCGTGATCTACATAATTTATTTAAAGGATTTTATTTTGAGTATGAAAAAATACTTTTGGGTTCAGAAGATCAAAACAATGTTAATAAATTAGAAAATATTAAAAACGAATTAATAGAAATTAAAAAAGATAAAATATATTATCTAAACATATTAAGCATGAGTCTAAATTATATTCAATCTAATTATTTTAAAGAAGTACTAAAGGATACTTTAGAGGTGTATAAAAGCCAGGATTTACTTCCTGATAAGCTTAAATCTTCAGATGCAATATCAAAAATACTAAATTATTTTCAAGATAAGAGAGTTGATACTATTAAAGAAGCTATTAACCTTTATTTTACAGAAACTAAGCAAGATGAGCAATATAATAAATTAGTAGTTGAGATGCAAGGAAAGATTAATAGTCTTGAAGGAGAACTTCTTCAAACAAAGAACGAATTTAAAAACAAAAATGACCTAATGCAACAAGAATACGAAAGACTTCTTGATGCTCACAACAGTTTAGTAGATAAACATAATGATTTAGTTGATGACCATAATGATTTAGTTGATAAGCATAACGAAGTTATTTCTGTAGCTAAAGAAATTAAAGATGCACTTGATTAAGGAGGCGAATAAAATGAGCGAGATATATGATAAATATGTAGGAGAACTTGAAGAATTTTCTAATTCTTTAGGCGAACTTGATTTAACAAATCCAAATAATATACAAAGTATGGTTTCAAAATGTTATACATTATACAAAAATGGTAATTTTCTAATTATAGAATCTTTTGCTTCGATTGCAAAAGTTTTATATAATGCTTCTTCTGTTAAAGATATTATAGACCTAGCATTAAATTTATACTTAGTAGGACCAACAAAAATACTCGATTTAGATTATGAAGATCAAAAGAAATTCTTACTTGATAAAGCTAATTTTCTTACATACTATGCTTTAAATATAGATTCTTCTTATAAAGACAAGGCATTAAAAGAATTAAATTATTATGCCAATATGTATACAGATGGTAAACATTTATATTCAAAGGCCATGCTAGAAAAACCAGAAGATGAAAATGACACGTTATCACAAGAAAACTATAAAAATCTATTATACGAATATTATAGTTATGGAAATGAATTAGAAGATGATTTACTAGAATTGCTTCACATTGATAAGAATTTAACTACTCTTGATATTCCTTCTCTTAAATTAAAATTAAAGGAATACAAAAATGACCCTGATACTTTAAAATCTATATACTATATACTTTTAAATAAAGGTGAAAATTATGCATTTATGCTTGCCGAAATAGATCCGATATTTAATGCAGGACTTGATTATTATATTAAGCGTAGATTTGAATTTGATTTTGACGATGATTTTTTTAGTTTAATAAAAGATAACAACGATCCAATCAATAATGGAAAACCAAAGAAAAAAAATTTATGTTTTACCTTAACAATTTTATTTATAGTTATAAGAGAGTTATATCGTTATTTTAAATATGGTAATGAATCACTAAAAATACTACCTTTTGTTATAATCATTACTTTATTTGTTCTAATTAAAATTAAGAAATCTAAAATACTAAATATTTTATTTAGTAGCGCAATACTTTTAGAAAGTATATATTATATTTATACTATTTATACTTATAAATACATTTTTTCAACCATTACCATATCAAGTTTATTTTTAGTTTTAATTATAATCTTTTTAGTTCTATCAACTGTAAAAGCATTCAAAAATACTAAAGCTATCAGTGAATAATATATTAACCTTAAGAATAAAATCTTAAGGTTTTTATTACTTATAACATATGATACAATAAAGTTAGGTGATACCATGAATTTTAAGTCAATTTTAAAATCAACAATTACAATACTATTCATAACATTATCCATTCTTCTTACGAGTTTTTCATTAATTAATAGTGATAAAAATATGAACTCTAAACAAGGTCTTCCTGACTTTAATTCTACTACACTTGATTTTAGTGGATATGATATAGAAGGAAAATATCTAAAACAACACATGAAAGGTGATTATGAATTTTATTCAAATAAGTTCATTGTAAGTGATAATTACAATGGACAATATGATGGAATTGTAAGTGTTCCACATCACTTTATGCAATCTTCTTTTAAGAATACTTCTTATGCATCTTATAAATGTTACATAAAAGGTCTTCCTATTGGTACTAAAATTTGGTTTATTAATAATAATTTTGTAGGTAGTTATAATTGCTATATAAATAAACAATTAGTTTTAAAATACGGTACCCTAGATAAAGATAAGAACTCAAAAAGTAATGGTGGAGATGATTTTACAGGTGAATATATAGTAAGTAGTAATGAGACAATGGAGGTTATTATAGAGGTAGGAAAATCAAGCCAAGGTGGGCTTACAACTCCATTAAGACTTGTAATAAACACACTAGGAAGAAATCCTACTAGTCAATATTTAACTAATAATATAGGATTTATAATATTCGGAATCATTTTAGGACTTCTTATATTTTCTTTTATAATAAATATAAACACAACAACCAGAAATATAAAGTTTGCAATATTCATGTTTTTAATTACTCTTATTTCATTTTTTTCAATAGACGTCTACTGGAGATTCCTTTCATTTACTAAACTAAATACGTATAATTATATAATTACAATTAATTTATTTCTATCTCTTATTCTCTCATATTCTTTATATA
>CAZJAM010000093.1:0-3456 GCA_964544095.1 uncultured Anaeroplasmataceae bacterium
ACACTCCCTTTATTTTATAGTTGTAGTACTCTACTCCTTAAAATTTAATATACTGATTTTTCCAACTTTTTTTATTTTTATTTAGTAATTTTAATATAAAGCTCGCTATATATATTGTGAGGTGAGAAAAAAATGAAAAAAAGATTAATTATATTAGTGCTTTTAATATTACTTATGCCACAACTGTTTAATGTGTCAAAAAAAGTTAAGGCAGAAGGAGAAGCGGATTATTCAAATTATGAGACTTTCTCTTATATGCAATTTTCTAAAGGAAAGCTTCTTAGAAATTATTCTGATGAAGAACTTTCACCACACATAAAATCAACTTATAAAAGAAGATTTCGTGGATGGAGAATTGCATATATAAACTATCATGTTAGATGTAATTTTGTATCTAAGACTATATTATCTATAGTAAATACAGGATCTAGCGCAATTGAATATGAAGTAGAAAAAACTGAAACTACAATGAATAAGGTTTCGGTTAATGTTAATGGTTCACTAAAAGGAGGAGCTAAAGGTACTAAAATTAAAGGAAACCTTGATGCTTCCTTAGGTATTTCAAAGGAAAGAGAAGAAAGTGTTTCGTGTAAAACATCAGAATCATTAAAAATAACTGTAGATCCAAACACAAAAGTAACTGTTTCTTTGAAAGGATCTGGTTATTTAACAAATGGATATGCATTATACTATGACTTTTGGTTAAAAAGCTATAGAGGATGTTTTGAATATTTTGAATTAGTAGATGTATATCCTAAAATTTTAAAGGAGTCAATATGAGAAAAATAACTATATTATTATCTTTATTAATTTTTTGCGGCCTATTTATTATTGTAGGCGCAAGTGGTAGTAAGGATAGATATCAAAAAGAAGAATCTTATAGTCTTAGATGTAATTATAATTATTTATATGAAGAAGATGCAGAGATGAATGTTTATCTTTATTCAAATATTGAAAATCCATCATTTTCATATCTAAATAATAATACTTACTTCTTAGAAGATTATGATGGCTATTTTGTGCGTGAGGTTACACCACTTGGTATTGAGCAAAGCTTTGTTGATGATTATTATAGATTTAAGGTCACACTAAAACTTCCAAAATCAACAAGTATAATGGTTGAAGATTTATATTTCGTATCATCAAATTCATATCATGAGGATTGGTTTAATATAGGTTCTTTAAATGTGTTAACTGACACATATATAGAAACTGCCCAATATAACCAATTAAAGACTGAAATTGTTGATAATCATTTAAATAGCGTTACTATGCTATTTGATGTAGCGCCTAAAATTAAATCAGTAATATCATCAGAGGCACTAAATATTACATATGAAACTCTTGATAATAAGATTAAATTTAATATTGATTCAATAAATTTAACATATGAAATGTATTTAGTTGTAGAGACAGTAGATGGAATTATAAAAATAAATAATACTATTTTTAATAACGCATCATTTAAGTTTAATGAAAATAGGTACTATTTATCTATTATGATAAGGAGTGATTTAGAGTGATAGAATTTATAGATGTTACTAAATATTTTAAGAAAGATAAAATATTTGAGCACTTAAACTTTAAGGTAAATAATAATGATTTCTTTATAATAGAAGGACATAATGGAAGTGGAAAGAGTACAATTATCAATTTGATTCTTAATTTGAAGGAATTAAAAAAAGGTGATAGTGGAAGTATTAATAATGATTTCAAAAGTATTTCATATTATCCAGAAAAATTTGTACTCCCTTCTCTAATTAAATCACATGATTTCTTATATGACTATTTTGATGACGTACTTACAAAAGAGAATATTGATTTAATGATAAATAGATATAATCTTGAGAATAAACTTATTTGTAATCTTTCAAAAGGTAATACTATGAAAATAGTTATAATAAAAACTCTACTTGAAAATAGTGAGTTATATATATTTGATGAGCCATTAAATGGTCTTGATGAAGAAAGTAAGATATTGTTTAAAGATGATTTAGTGCGTCTTAACAAGGAAAATAAAACAATTATATTAATAACTCATGACCAAGAATTCTTTAAGGATTCTTACACATCACTATTAAAGCTTGGAGGAGATTTGAATGAATAATATAAGAAAGCTTTATTTAAGTTATACATTTAATAGAACAAACATAATTATTTTATCGGTATCCTTATTACTTATTTTTATTCTTTTAAATTTATTTGATTTTGATATATCAATGTTTGATTATTATGAAGAAGTAAGTATATACCATAATGATTATTTAAAATTTGCCATAGATTACGTAATACCTATAATTATTGTAGTAATGGTTTCTACTATATCTATTGATCATATTCAAAATAATCATAGGTTTGATTTGATATTTTCTACAAGAATTTCATCTAAAGCTTTATTAAAAATAAAAATAAGTGTTTATTTATTACTATCATTTCTATATGTTACTATAGCGTATATAATGATTATGCTTATAGGAATGGCAAGATTTAAATATTTTTCGTTTGATAGTGATATGTTAAAACTTTTATTTATGATGAATTTTATAGGCTTTGAAGCTGTGTTGTTATCATTGCTTATAATAAGAATAACAAAAATAGGATATAGTGGAATAATAGTGTTTTTGATATTTATGATTGCGCGAATTGTAGGAGATATTAATTCTATTTTGGGAAGTATTATATTCCTTCATATAAATTTATTTAACAAAATTGCGCCAATAGGGCTTGTACCATCACTATTAATTGATATAATATATTTGGTTATACTTATAGAGTGTTTTGGAAAAAGTGAATTAAAATTAAAAAGTTAGAAAAAATATTACTTAATAGTTTTGTCATCAAACTTTGGTAATTCTTAAAAAAGTAGTTTAATAATTAAAGTTAAAGCTCCAAACGGAGCTTTTTTTGTAAATGTTAAAGATTTTGATTTTTTATAATTGTTGGTATTATAGTTAATAAACAAATATAATGTTAAAACTAATTAAAAATAATAGAATGTAATTTAATCCTAAAGACTTGACAAAGCCCATTATTATTATTATTATGGTAGGTGAAAAAAGAGAGTTTGAAAATATGCATTAATCTTTATTTCATCTAGAAGAGGATTTAAATGAAAAAATACATATTATTTATATTAATGGCCTTTATAATTACTTATACATTCATTGGGGTAGATGTTAAAAGTATAGGTGAATATATATGCGGAACATCAGATGATGTTGTTTACTATAGCGATTATTATATAAAGCAATATATAAGAGATACATATTATTCTTCATATAATATTATAAGTATGACAGCGAAAGAAACAGATAAGGTTTTGATTGATGAATGTAAAAATTATTGCCAATCAGATTTGAATAAAATTTATAACACATATAAAAAAGATAATATTGAAACAGAAAACACTTGTGCCGTTGTTGCCTCAGTAAGTACTGTAATGTTTTATGATAATTA
>CAZJAM010000094.1:0-3254 GCA_964544095.1 uncultured Anaeroplasmataceae bacterium
CTCATATTCTTTATATAATTTGTTACACTCTAGTAATTATATAGCTTCAAACAAATCAATTTATTATATTTTTTTAGTTAATAGTTTAATTGATATAATTTTATATTTTGTATTAAATGGAACTTATTATCAAGTAATTCCTTTAATGTTAACACTTATTAATTATGTAATAATATTAGTAATTTTAGTAAATTCATTCAATAAAAACAAATTAATTATAAGTCTTTTCTCAATTTTAATATATGCATTAATTTTATACTATAATCTAACATTCTTTGACCTTGAAAATATTATGTTATCAGGACTTGAACGCACAATTTCTTATTTTATTATACCAATAATAGTTATAATACTTGCCCTTTATAGAATAACAGTTAAAAACCAAACAAAAAAATATATTCTATTACTTGAAAAAGAAAAACAAAGTTTAATAAATAAGTCAGAAGCTTTAAAACAACAAATAAAGCCTCATTATATTTTCAATTTACTAACATCAATTAAAGAAACATATAGAACTGATTCTTTAAAAGGAGATGAAATGTTAGAAAGATTTTCAATAGAATTAAGACAAAATTTAGCCACAGAATATGATGGATTAGTTCCGTTAAGTGAAGAAACAAAAACAATACTAAACTATATAAAGCTTGAAGAATTAAGGTTAAACAAAACTATTCCTTTCCTATTAGATATAGATGAAGAACATATTTTAGTGCCACCCATTTCTCTTGAAGTATTCATAGAAAACGCAGTAAAACACTCAAAGATATTCGAAAAAGCTGATGGATTTATTTCTCTTACAACATATAGAGAAAACGACTTCAATATTATAGAAATTGAAGATAATGGTGTTGGTTTTGATACAACAAATATAAATACAAAGCATGTTGGTATTAACAATACAATTGAGCGATTTAAATTAATTTTAGATGCAAGCGTCGATATATCTTCTACTATTGGCAAAGGAACAATTATAAAAATCAAAATAAAAAGGTAGTGAACTATATGAATGTAATTATAATGGATGATCAAAAAGAGGCACTTCTACAAATTGTTAATAATATGGTAGATTTGCCTAATATATCAATAGCTATTTTTAAAGATGATTATCAAGAAGTTTTAAGCTATGCATCTAAAAACAATGTAGATTTAGCTCTTTTAGATATTGAAATGCCATCAATTAACGGTATTACTTTAGCCCTAAAATTAATTAAAATCAATAAAAATATAAAAATAGTTTTTATTACTGGATATACCCAAGATATTAATATAATTCAAGAAAAGCTCAAAAAAAATTTCTATGGTTTTTATTATAAACCATATTCTAATGAATCTTTAATACAAATAATAATGAAAGCTTCTAAAGAAAAAAATATTTATTTTAAAATGTTTCCTCGCTTCGATTTAATGGTTAATAATGTTTTGGTTAATTTTAAAAGTTCTAAAGCTAAAGAACTTTTAGCACTTCTTGCAGACCGTAAAGGATTAACCTTAACTATTGAAGAGGCAATATCTAAATTATGGCCTGATAAAGATCCTTATCACGCAAAAAAACTTTATAGAGATGCAGTATCACGCCTTAAACTAATACTTGAAGAATATGATATTGGGCATATTGTTTGTTATAGCAGGGCAAAGATGCATCTTGATACAAGCAAAATTAATTGTGATTATTATAATTATTTAAACAAATTAAACAACGATTATAATTATGAATATTTACGACCTTATGATTGGTCTATAGAAACTGAAAATTATCTAAATTGTCTTAAAGACAAAGAGATTTAAGATAATTTCAAATTAAAAAGCTTCAATTTGGTTGACTATGTAAACAATATACATTATATTTTAACTAAAGGTGATATTATGGCAGTAAGTCAACAAACTCAAATCAGAATAAATCCTGCAATAAAAAAAGAAGCATCACCAAACTATAACAAGGAAACAATTGACGCAATGTTAGAAGCAAAAAAGATTTCAAAAGATTCTAATATCCCAAGTTATTCTTCTATTGAAGAGTTAAAAAATGCATTAGAAGATTAATGTATAAAATTAAAATACTTACTTTAACCAATACTCGTACACATTTTGATTTATTAAATCTATGAGAAGCAATTATTTGCTTCTTTTTTCATTAATTACACCTTTTTGCCATTATTATATTTTTATTTTTTTAAAGATAGCGTTTCAACATTAAATCGCTTGTTACTAAAAATAATATTAGAATGAAGAAAGATTCACTAGGTTTAAAAGCAATAATAAAAAAGCACACTATCCATCAACTAGTGTACTAAAATTTATTTAATATATCGAGATGTCTTTTTCGGAAATAGATTTGAGCATTTCCAAAACAGTCACGCCATTCCTAATAACATTACACAATTCATCAACTGAGGACACATCTGTTGAATCCTTATAAAACTCACAAAACGAAATATAATTTTTAATATTTTCATTACTATAAGTAATAGAATATCTTTTTTTATTATATGTGAATTCGATTTCACGACCTGTTTCAATTAATTCGATTAATTCTTCTTTAGTCATTTTATCTAACTCCATCTTTCTCTTTTATATTTTCCATTAGGAAGTTTTGTCCTGCTATATTTATACCAGATGATGAAAACATAATATAGGAAACCAGATCGTTTAAGACTATCAACAACGCCTATAAAAGGGTACTAATTACCAAATACGATGGTTTTGGTAACTTTGACGAAAATGGCATATTGCATTTGAATCTATTTGATTTCTTACTAAATACAAACTCTCTAGACTAACACGAAGGCAACTTCGTGTTTTTTCATTTAAGCATAAAACATTTTTTTCCATTCTCACATGTTTTTGAGTATTAAAACGCTATTTTCTTATTAGTTAGTACATATTTTTGTGCGAACGCACATTTTTATGTACTAAGTTTTAATCATTGAAGCATTGTTTCTTTGAAATTAATTAAATATGAATTTATGATTTTTTCAAAATGTTTGCTTTTTTCAATTATTACAACAAAACAGCCATCATAATAATTCCATATATCATCCTATATTTGTTTTAAAAAAGCACTCACCAATTGGTAAATGCTTTTTCTCATCTTGCAACTTAATAATATTGTTCTACGATATAGTTGTAAAATTCTTTGCCCTTCTAATTATATAAAACAAAATTTCTAATATCAGTTATATCATATCCTATTATAAGTGTATTAACATCTAATTCGTAAGAATTCACCTTTTCCTTGTATCTTTAATAAAGATGAA
>CAZJAM010000095.1:0-3172 GCA_964544095.1 uncultured Anaeroplasmataceae bacterium
ACCTGTAAGTGGTAATAATTCCTTTACAGTAATCATCTCAACACTTTTTTCTAAAACAGCTTTAGCACATTTCTTTAAATCAAGTTCGTGTGCTACAGGTACAACAAACACATAATTCTTTTTTGACTTAGAGATGCAAACAAGTGTTTTAAATACTTTATTGTGATCTTGTCCTAATTTATTAGCGACAGATATTCCATCTATTTCTGAATCATCATGCGGATATTCATACGAATTATATTTTATCTTCTTTTGATCAAGTATACGCATTACATTAGTTTTTTCCATTTTTAATTAGCCACCTTTATGTTTAATTATACTACAATATAATTAAAAAGAGCAAAGAAATTGCTCTTACACTAAAATTTATTATTCCTATAACTATTTTAAAGATTCCTTTTTTTCATCTCTTGTTCTTTTAAAGAATCTAATAATCATTACAAAAGAAATTATAATTATTAAGCCTGAGACACCAAGGGATAAATAATAATGGAATTTATTAAGATAATCTTCTTTAATATGACCTATCGCAAAATCATCTAATAACCCCTCTAAAACTATTAAATCTGATAAAGCTGTCGCAAGACCTACCTCTTTTAATCCTAAAACCATAATATCAGTTCTATCTTGTGCTACCTTATAACCTCTTATTGATAACACCATCATTAATACTATAACTAAAGATAGTAATATAGATTGCCATTCCTTATAAACTTTTTCCTCTATATCATATAGTCCTTTAAGTTTTGAAATTACAACAAACAAAAATAAAGCTCCATATATAAACAATATTAAACCCATCAATAAATATGCGTGTCTTTTTTCCCTACGTGATTTAGTAAGCTTTTTTACATAAATAATCTTACAGAAAAAAACGCTAAGTGATGATAGAGCTGTTGCGGCAATTATTATTGATTTAGATAGGTATCCTAAAAAGCCTTTATATAGAAACGAAATAAAAGTTATTATAGCGCTTATAAAGGTTATTCTTTTACTCATTTTCTTTCCCATACTATAATCTCACTATTGCTTCTACATATGAATATATGAATAAATATACTAAAAAATATAGCATTATAGATAAAAAGCACATCCAGTAAATTGTGAATTTTCCTGTAAACCATATCTCTATTTTTGTAATTCCGTTCTCTTTATCAAGTTCTAAATATTCTTCCTTTTCTTTATCATAATCCTTAAATAAATCAAGTGATTCTTTTATTTTTTTAAGGAATATAAAGTCATAGATATAAGGTATAAAAAGTAATACCATAAGATATGGAAGTCTTAGATTATATATAGAAAATGATGCATCTTTTGTAATAAGATAAAGTGGTAAAAAGCCTATAAATATAAGAGAGAGAGAAAAAACATATCTAAATAAATACATCTTTAATGCTTGCCAATACTTTTTCTTTTTTAATTTAATAATTCCAAATACAAAAAGAAATATATATAAAATTATAAACAAAATTGCGATTATAACTCCAAGTGCTTTCATATATTACCTCACCATCTTATTTTACATTATTAAGCAATGAAAAAAAAGCACCTAAGTGCTTTTTATTTATCTTATTACTTTAATAAGTCTAAGATGTCTGCCTTCTTAGCTCCTGAAGGGATCTTAACACCCTTTGCAGCAGCAATTTCCTTTAATTCAGCAACAGTCTTCTTAGAAAGATCCTCAGATGCTTCTGCCTTAGGAGCCTCAGCCTTTGGAGCTTCTACCTTCTTAGTTGCAGTTTTCTTAGCAGGCTTAGCTTCAACGTTTTGAGCTTGAGCCTTCTTTTCAGCCTTAGTAGCCTTCTTTAAAACTACAACCTTCTCAGCTTCAACAGTCTTCTTCTCTGCAGATAATGCAGTCTTAACTAAAGCAGCAAATCCTTCAGCATCGTTAACTGCCATTTCAGCTAACATCTTTCTGTTGATTGCAATTCCAGCATTTGATAATCCTGCGATGAATAATGAATACTTAGTTCCATTTAATTTACATGCAGCATTAATTCTTTGAATCCATAATTTACGGAAGTCTCTCTTTTTAGCTTTTCTATCTCTAAATGCATATGCTAATGAACGCATTACTTGTTCATGAGCAGTACGGTATAAAGCGTGCTTTGATCCATAATATCCCTTGGCTAATTTTAAGACAGCCTTACGTCTTCTTCTTGTTGTATATCCACCTTTAACTCTTGGCATAATTCTTTACCTCCTAAATTATCTCATGTTACTGATTAGAGATTTAATTCTCTTCTCATCAGTCTTGTCTACTAAACCTTGCTTAGAAAGGTTCTTATTCTCTTTGTGAGTCTTGTTAGTCTTTAAATGTCCTGTATAAGCATGTCCTCTTTTAAGCTTTCCAGTTCCTGTAACTTTAATTCTCTTTTTTAATCCACTATGTGTCTTTTGCTTTGGCATAATTCTTTACACTCCTTCTTATTGTTTATCTGTCTTTGGCGCTAATATTGTAAATAGTGATCTACCATCAAGCTTTATTGCTGATTCAGATTGAGCACAATCAGCTAAAGCTTCAACGAATCTCTTAATAACTTCTTGTCCTAAATCTTGATGAGCTATCATACGTCCGAAGAAACGAAGGCTAACCTTAACCTTATTTCCTTTAAGTAGCATTTTACGAGCGTTATTAGCTTTAGTATCAAAATCGTGTTTTTCGATTGTAGGAGATAATCTAATCTCCTGTAGTACTACTACCTTTTGATTCTTCTTCATCTCTTTAAGTTTCTTTTGTTGCTCAAAACGATATTTAGAATAATCCATAATCTTTGCAACTGGTGGCTTAGCATCTGGAGATACTAAAACTAAATCTAATCCATACTCGTCAGCCTTAGCTAATGCTTCGTTTCGAGATAGAACTCCAAGCTTTTCACCTTCATTTGTAATTACTAAAACCTTTGGACTCTTAATGTCATCATTAATGATTGCATCGTCAGTCGATTTTCTTGTGTTGTTAATAAGAAACACCTCCATATTAGTTGTTAAGCAAAAAAATAAGGGACGCAGTAACGCCCCTTTAATAATTCAAATAATTCTACAACAAGCTTTTTTGCCTACCAACCTTTGGTCAATCAGGCGAGAAACGGGCGTTTCTTCTTTCCGTTTATTAATTTAACCTCTTCAATTATACTCGATTTACTTTGTTTGTCAATATGTTTTTTAC
>CAZJAM010000096.1:0-3060 GCA_964544095.1 uncultured Anaeroplasmataceae bacterium
TATGAATATATTAAAAAACCTAGGGGTTGATAATAATCAATTCCTAGGTTTATATCATATGGTTTTTATTATATTAAAACAAAAATGGTTACTAACTACTAAAAGTTAATAACCATTCTTTTTTATTTCTAGAAGAAAACGTCTCTAGCCTTTTCCTTAACTTCTTTTGAAGCAATGAATGGAATACGTGTTGTATATCCTTGCTTTGCTGCAACTATCATCTTAGTAGGCCAAATTTGAATTTCTCTATTCCATTGTGCTACTCTATCATTATACATTTCACGAGCAGCTGTAATTTCCTTTTGAAGATATGAGTTTTGTTGAATTGCATCTTGAATCTCTTGGTGAGATCTTAATTCAGGATAATTCTCAATAGCGATATTTAATCTATTGTTTATATTATCAGCTTGTGCTGATAACTCATTACGAGCATTATCTCCTGTTGTTACAGGTCTTCCTGAACGAGCTTCTGCAATTGCAGTAAATGTATCCTTATCTAATGCTACAGCCTTATCAACAAGCTTAGCTAAGTTAGATAAAATAACAACTCTTTGTTCTAGGTAGTTATCAATTGTTGATGCGTCATGTTGAATTTGTTGTTCAAGTTGACGTAGATAAGTACCTGCTTTAATCTTCATAATTAAGAAAATAAGTCCTGGAATAATTCCTAAAACCCAAAGGATAATTTGAAATATTAACGATCCAACTCCAACCTTAACAGGAATTTGTTTTGCGATTACATTAACATCTCTTCCTTCTTCTCTAATAGGTCCATTTTCTTCATCTAATGCGTTTGCCATATAATTTCCTCCTTTTTATAATTTATTCTTTATAGCTTATGCTAATTAGAACCTTGTCCACCAGAATTGTTGTTTTGACCATTATCAATGTTAGTCTTAACCTTTGACATAGCTTCATCAATTCCGCTCTTTATTTCACCTACTGATGCATCAGTGGCTTTATTTATTGCGCTTTTTACATTATTTCCAATGTTTACATTACCATTGTTATTACTATTAGTATTATTATTACTAAACACATTTTGCATAGTTTTAGCAACACCATCACCTAACTCAGTTCCAAGGATTGCTCCAAACAATCCACGTTCATACAAGAATGCTCCTGCGAAAGCCATCTTTGTTTTAAATTCTTGACTATTTATCATACCCAAGAATTCTTCACGTGATGATTGTTGTGGTTGAACTGCCATTTCAGTATCTTTTGTGACTGGAATATATTCAAACCACTCAACAGGTATAGTATGCAGTTTGCCATCTCCACCCATTTTATCAATATATTCAGTATGAGATACTTTATTAAATCCATGAGCCGTAATTATTATACTATCGGTCTTACCATAGTTCTTTCTAAATTTCGCTTTTAATATATTGGTAGTTTGTGATTGTGAGTGCTCAAAATAACTTTGACCAAATTGATTAGCAAGCACTTCATCCTCATAATATGTAACATTACCTGGGAAATCTCTTTTATAAATATATTCTTTAGTTTTTGTTTGTTGATATAAAGGAATTGATATAAGTGGTGCTAAATCAAAGAAGAAAGATTTAAAATATTCATTATTATATGTTATAAATCTTTCATGTGCTTTTGAAGCATCAAAATCAATAAAATATTCTGGATCAGCTTTATAATCAAAAGTTTGAGAGTGCCTTGATTGAATAAAGTTAATTTTTTTACATTTTTCAAAATACCAGTCATCACCATAATACTTATTTTCTCTTATAAGTTTAATTAGGTTCTGTTGTGCAAGTGGTGTAAATAGTAATCTAAATTGAACCTCATTATCACGATCTTCACCACCAAATAATGATTCAAACTCTTCATTACCAAATCTTACATAATTAGTATTTGGATCATTATCAGTTAATGCCTTACGAGCCATTTTATCAAAGCCCTTAGACTCTTTTTTTATCATTTTCTTAATTTGATTTTCATTCATTCCATCAATTCCTGATGGACCTCTTGAAAACTTTAAATCAGGAGCTGCTTCATTACCATATATTAAATATGTTCTATCATTATATCCTGCAGCTGGTTTATCAACATATGCTGTAAGTGTTTCTGTATGATATTGAGTAGTTGTACCATCCTTTGTATGAACTGTTGTAGTCCAGTGAATAGTAATGGAATTCTCATATGTATGAGTATACCAATATTGATTTAAAGTCTTTACCATTAAGAATGGATTTCCTAAAATACTTCCTGACTCAACAGCAAGTGTTGATGTTTTATCATCAAAATTCTCATCAAGTCCATATTTATCATGAAGATATTGATATTTTTTTACATCAAAATGTTCATCAAACTCTAATACTGTATTAAGTTTATTTATAAGCTTTGCTGGAATATTCCAATCATATGCATTATTTAACTTGCTCATTTGTTTATATGCTAAATTTAGCTTCTCTTGAGCTTGTTTCGCAAGATTTGCAATTATTTCTTTTAAAGATGCAATCTTATTTTTAGGAAGCTTTTGTGCAAGAATAAGAATAACAATCGCAACTACAACTAAAATAATTCCTCCAACAAGAATTCCTGTTTTACTTCCGTTCGCTCCATAAATAGCCATAATTATTCCTACAATTATCATTATTATAGAAATTACTCTAAAGAATCCTTGCCATAGTTTTATAACTGCAAGTTTATGTTTATATAATTTTTCATTATTTACAATATTATAATATTCAGTACATGTAGTCTTATTTGCCTCAAGATCTGTATTAGTAGATTTAATAAGTTCTTTCCAATACTTTTCTGTTTCTTCTTTTAATTTATCTTTTAACTCAAACTCATATACCTTAAGTGGTTCAATAATGTCAGTCATTAATCGCTCACCTCTTGGACAATTATATTATATCATAGATGTAAAAGTAATTAAGAAAATAATTAAAAAAAGATGCATATGCATCTCAACTTTTTTATAAGAGCCTATCCACATCAGCGCAAGCTTATGGCTGCTACCTTCCGATCCTGACCAGGTTCACCCCGAGTTTGCCAGTTAATTTTTTATAAAAGAGAATTTTTTAAAGTCCTTTATAT
>CAZJAM010000097.1:0-2836 GCA_964544095.1 uncultured Anaeroplasmataceae bacterium
ATTGCTTTTCTTCTATATTTAAGAATGAAAACAATATGGTACTTACAATTCCATCCAGTATGTGATAAACTAGAATCATCATTTGATTTACTTGCCATTTGATTAACCTATTCTAGTCATACACACAAAGCGTGTAGTTTTTATATTAAGCTAGCCTAATATAATAAAATGTGAAACCCTTAATTAAGAGTTCCACATTATTATTTTTATCTATGCCATTTCCAATCTTTAACTTCTTTTATATCTTCACCATAATCATCAATATGCTGTTTATGGTAAACTAAGGTATCACGCATTTTTTGAATTAGATAAGCTTTCTTATCTCCTAATCCTTTAATGTTGTTTAACGCATCTATTACAAGATGGAATCTATCAATCTTATTTTGAACACGCATATCAAATGGAGTAGTGATACTTCCTTCTTCTTGATATCCTCTTACATGTAAATCTCTATTATGTCTTCTATATGTTAATTCATGAATTACAGTTGGATAACCATGGAATGCAAATATAATAGGTTTATCTTTTGTAAATATTGAGTCATATTCTGCATCTGTTAATCCATGAGGATGCTCATTTGATGGTTCAAGTTTAAACAAGTCAATAACATTAACAAATCTAACTTTTAATTCAGGCAAATTATCACGTAATATTGTAGTTGCGGCTAGAGCTTCTAATGTTGGTGTTTCACCACAACCAACCATTACAACATCTGGTTCACTATCCTGATCATTACTAGCCCATTGCCAAATTGATAATCCTTGACTACATTCACTTACTGCTTCTTCCATTGATAACCATTGAGGACGTGGATGTTTTGAAGCAACTATTGTGTTAATATAGTTTTTAGTTTTTAGGCAATGATCCATAGTACAAATAAGAGTATTAGAATCAGGTGGTAGATAAATTCTTGTAACATCTGGTTTTTTAGCTACCATATGATCAATAAATCCAGGATCTTGATGTGTAAATCCATTATGGTCTTGTTGCCAAACAGTACTTGAAAGTATCAAATTAAGAGAAGCTATTGGTGCACGCCATGATAATTGATTACATATCTTTAACCATTTTGCGTGTTGGCTTACCATTGAATCAACTATACGCATAAATGCTTCATAGGATGCGAAGAAACCATGTCTTCCTGTTAAAAGATATCCTTCTAACATACCTTCGCATTGATGTTCTGATAACATTGAATCCATAACTCTTCCGTCATTTGATAAATGATCATCATTATCAAGCGTTTTAGAATCCCACATTCTATTTGTTACTTCAAATACAGCATTTAATCTATTAGAGTTAGTCTCATCAGGACCAAATATTCTAAAATTAGTAGGATTCATTTTTATGACATCTCTAATATATACACCAAGATTTGTCATATCTTGGCTATCTTTTTTACCATGGTCTTCAATATTATATGCATAATCTCTAAAGTCTGGTAATCTTAAATCTTTTAATAATTTACCACCATTGGTATGTATGTTTGCAGATATTCTATGTTCATAATGAGGACATAATTCTTTAAGTTCTGGTCTTAATTTACCATCATCTGTAAATAATTCTTCTGGATGATAACTTCTTAACCATTCTTCAAGTAAGCCTAAATGCTCTGGTTTAGACATATCAATAGGTACTTGGTGAGCTCTCCAATATCCTTCTACTTGTTTTCCATCAACTACCTTTGGACCAGTCCATCCTTTTGGAGTACGAAGTACAATCATAGGCCAAACTTTTGGAGATAGGTCATGTTTTATTCTTGCGTCTTTTTGATTCTTTTTAATCATCTTATAGGCTTTTTCCATTGCTGAGGCCATTTGTTGATGCATTAAGAATGGATCATCACCTTCTACAAAAATAGGATAATATCCAAGACCTACAAAATATGATTGTAGTTGATTATGTGGAATACGCGATAAAATAGTAGGATTTGCAATCTTATATCCATTTAAATGAAGTATAGGTAAAACAGCTCCATCTGTTACTGGATTAATAAACTTATAACCTTGCCATCCTGTTGCGGCAGGTCCAGTTTCTGCTTCACCATCACCAACAACACAGCATGTTATAAGATCAGGATTATCTAAAACGCTACCAAATGAATGAGATAATGAATATCCTAATTCTCCTCCTTCATGTATTGAGCCTGGAGTTTCTGGTGCCACATGGGATGAAATACCACCTGGGAAAGAAAATTGTTTAAATAATTTTTTCATTCCTTCCTCATCTTCTGATATATTTGGATAAACTTCAGAATATGTGCCTTCAAGATAAGCGTTAGCTACAAAAAAGTTACCACCATGTCCAGGACCTGAAATATAAATTATTTCTTGATCGTATTTCTTTATAATCCTATTTAAATGACAATAAATAAAATTTTGTCCTGGTACTGTACCCCAGTGACCAACAATTTTTTTCTTAATATCTTCCTTCTTTAAAGGCCTTTTTAATAACGGATTATCCAAAAGATAAAGTTGAGCAGCTGATAAATAGTTAGCTGCATTCCAATATTTATTAATAAGAGTTAATTCTTCATTAGATAAAGGGCCATTCACATTCTTTTTCATGATTTTAAACCTCCTAATTAATTTCTTATAGTACAAGAAAATTTGTAACTATTTCTTAATAATATTATAATCTTTTGATTGTAAAAAATATAGTTTTTTGCAAACAAATGCATCAAGAAAGCATTTTAATTTTGCGCTTAATGTTTAGGTGAAACTATGCATTTAGGTGCAAGTCCTTACAATTGATTGCATTTTGATATAAAATTAATCATTGACTTTCCAATAGCCATTTTTGTTTGAACCAATTCTTTCTATTATATTTTTATCTT
>CAZJAM010000098.1:0-2817 GCA_964544095.1 uncultured Anaeroplasmataceae bacterium
ACTACCAACATATTACATATCACATGTAATGGTGGTTGATATTGAAAACAATATTAAAGAAAATAACTATGATATAGAATCTTATCAAATTAGTGTAACACTAAATAAACTATTTGAATATGAATATGTCACATTATTAAAAGAATATAATTATATGCCACCTAATAATTTTATAGATAATATAGATGATAGTAGTATAGCTTTAAAAGTAGCCTCTTCATATATTGGAGATGATGTGGTTGCGCCACTTCCATCTAACTATGTAAGATATACTTATATACCAATTCACTTTGACGATTTAAACGAGTGGAGAATAAATGATATAAATATTATTGGACAACTTACAAACACTAATGATTATAATCAATCTGATGATAACTATAAAAGTAAAGAAGATAATGGGTATTTCTTTATAGGAGATAGAGTAGAATATCTTTCAAATGAAACAGAACTTATTGAATATGGATATAATCCCAATTGGGAAGAAATAACAGGAGATTGTATTGGTGTTATAATGTCATTTTTTCCTATTCCTACAAAAGTAGATGTAACTTTAGGATTAATTGAATTAGGATCAGATCTTATATTTGTAGACGATTCTGAAATAATACATAATACATATACATCAGAAGATTATTTTTCTAGTGAACCACATGAATTTGTCTCAACAAGAGATGGTCAAATAGAAGAATATGGTGGACTTATAAAAACAGAAGTTACATCATTAAATAAAATCTCACTACAACAGTGTGGAGATTATGTTAAAAGTCTATTCCATTATTCAAGTAGTGAAGAAGAAACTCCTACAAATTTCACACAAGTATTAACATTTAAAATAAATGGTAAACAGGTTATCTCATCTAAAACATCTCATATAGGAGAAAAGAAGACAACATATAATACTTGTGATTATATATCGGATGAAATTAATACAAGATACTCAAAATCAACATATGAGTTTACACCATTATATTCACAAGCTTATATAATAAATTGTGGAGATAATGTGGTATCTGTATATGAAGATGGTGAAGAAAATAAAATTAATTCAACAAATGTTGTTTGTTTAGAGAAAGATGTAAGGTATAATATAGTAGTAGAGAATAAAAGCGAATCTTTAATTCTTTATGATTTCTATATATCAGGATATGATATAAATGAAGAAATAAGTATTAAACCAAATGAAACAATATTATATACTTATATATCAGATAAAGAAGGAATATATTATTTTGAATCTGACTTAGATTTAGAAATAATAAATGAAAATTATGATATATTATTACTACAAAAAGGTAAGATATATAATATTTTAGTTACAAATAATAAAGACATAGATGTTATCTCTAACCTAGAATTAAAAGAGCCAGAAGAAATAGATCTAGATGATGATGGTGTAATACAAAACGATTCAAAGTATGTGAAGCTAACTGAGAGTAATGGTATATACCAATTAACATTTAATGGCGATGACAGTGAATCCTATTTCTATGATGGAAATAGTTTCGATAGTCTATATAATACTATTATTCCTAAAGGAAATTTTGGCTATTATTTTGAAACAAGTAAATTACAATCAATTAATAGACTATCTGATGAAGAAGCAGTATTAATAGATGATAATGTATATTACAATGGAGATGATTGTTATACATTTAATAATAAATTAAATATTAAGTTAAAAGATAGTATGACTAATAATTCAAATATTAAATATGAAATTAGTTGTACATTTTGTAATAACAAACATTCTAATTCGACAACTAAAATTGTTTTTAAAGAAAAAGACTACAAGAAATACGAGGTATGTATAGTACTACAATTTACAATTGGTAATAAAGAAGATACTTTACCAATATATATTAATGTTTATTATCTAGAGGGTCAGGCTAAAATTAAAGTAAATAAGGAAATAGAAGACTCGAATATTAAATATACTTTTTATTTTGAAGGTGATTTAAATCCTAATAGTTTGAATGGCTCTGTATCATATGATGGAAGGGCATTTGGCAATATAGGTAAAATCGAATTTGATAAAACAATATTATCTAGATATAAATTTAATATAAACTGGAACGTTAAAGAAGAATATCTAGAGTATGTTTTAAGTAAAATGAAAGTAACATATGTATATACATATAATGGTTCCGACTATACTAATGGCTCAGAATGTACAGATATATATAATTACAATAAAGTTAAATATGAATATAAATATAAAATGGTTGAAGATGAAGACCTATCTTCATTTACTTTACTAGTTAGTGTGTTTGAATTTGAGGGTAGTGATTATTCTACATTGGGTATATCAACTTTTGAACAATTAGAATACGCATTAACATATTTTGATGAGGATTCATTCTCATACTCAGATGAAATTAATTCTGATATTCAAATATATAGTGATTATATAAATAGATATTCATTTGTTTTATTAAATGACATAGATTGTAAAAATAGAACTATTAAAATAGCTGAAAATGTTATATTTATAGGGGAACTTAATGGTGATGGACATACCATTTCAAATCTTAATATAAAAAGAGTATTAAATTCAAACACTATGGGAATATTCGCAGAGAACTATGGATATATTCATGATATAAAGTTTAAAGATTGTTTATATGATTTAAGTGAAGTTGATGTATATTATACTTATAATAATAAAAAAATGTATAAAACAATGATTTCATTCTTATGCCCATCTGATTATGGAACTATAGAAAATGTTGAATTAATATCTGTAGAGTGTAAATATAAAGATAAAAATAAAAGAAAGACAATTATTGATATAGATACAAGTTGTAACTATATAAG
>CAZJAM010000099.1:0-2777 GCA_964544095.1 uncultured Anaeroplasmataceae bacterium
ATTTTAAGCCAGCTAATTTCCTAGCGCCACCGGAAGGCATTATTTACCTTCTTTCATGCCTTCTAGTTTACTTCCGCAGTTGGGGCATGTCTTATAGACTAATAATATATTATAAGGATAGGCGTCTAAATAATACGAAGGTTAATCATCCTCAAGAACAGAATCGATTACTTCGGTTTCACCATAGTAGTCTAAATAATACGAAGGTTAATCATCCTCAAGAACAGCATGGGTATGATATGTTAAAGTGGGTAGGTCTAAATAATACGAAGGTTAATCATCCTCAAGAACCCCTGTATAAGCGTTGTTAAGGGAACGGACGTCTAAATAATACGAAGGTTAATCATCCTCAAGAACAATCAACCATATTATATCGATTAAAACGCCTATTTTAAAGGCTTTTAGAGCTATTTAACTGCTAGTATTTTAAATAAAAAGTTGTGTTTGTATCTGAAAAATTATCAAGAATTTTAATATTTTTCTCTGTTTGTTGGTGCTTATTTGCTCTTACTATAGGATGAAATAGATAAGAAACATTATTTATTAGTTGTTCATTTGCTTCAATCATTTCTACAAAATTTTTATTTGATAATATGACTAATTCATAGTCATTCTGGATAAAGGATTCAAATGCATTGTTGTCAATTAATATAAGTGAATCTGTTGATATTGTTTTAATCCAATTAATAACAGAATCAGTGATTGAGAAATCAATATAAATTATTTTGTAACTATTTCTATTTAGAAAAATAGATAAATTATATAGAATCATCATTTTTTCTGGATAATTAATTGTTTCAGTATCAATATAAAGATTTTCTAATAATGAATTTATATTTAATTGGTCAAATTCAATAAAAGGTTCTATATTATCAATTCCATTAAAGATTATTTTAGAGAATCTGATAATTCCTTTATCAGATATTAAACCCTTTAATCCTTGTCTAATTAATTCTAAAGAAGTAAAGCATTCTTCATTTTCATTTACTATGTTTGTTAATGAACTATTTAACATAGATTTATTTTTGAAATGAAAGTTTGCATCAATTGAAGTATCGCATGGAATGTAAATAAATTCAGCTTCACTGCACTTTAGTGCATCTCCAAGATCTGAGAAAACAGAACATTTTGTTTTCTTCTTTTGTGTAAAATAACCATTCAATAAATCTATAAGCTTATTTTTGTATCCATTATCACATAGTATTATTGGTATCTTGCTTTCTGGGATAATGAATACTTCATCGTTATCAATTATTTTCATTCATTCCTCCTATAATCACAGTTCTATCAACATTTGTTATTTGTTCTTCAAGTGAATATGTATTATTGATGTTTTTGATTCCGAGATATTGTTTTTCTGTAATGGCTAAATATCTTATATCACCATCAACCGGTGAATTAGTTTCAAGCCTCTTTTTATATGTATTAATAGAATCATTATTTATACATAATTTACAATAAACAGAATACTGAACACGAATAAATCCTTCACTTGTTAGAAACTTTACAAATTTTCTATAATTTCTTACATCTGTTTTTGTTAATGTTGGTAAATCAAATAGAACAATTAATCTCATAAATTTATCTAACGACACTTTCTTTAAAACCTTTCGATACATTTATGTTTAATATTTTATTTGTCTCTTCATTCATGTAAGAAATATAAGAATCCACTATGTCTTCAATTGCATCGCCTAGTCTAATCCATTTGTCACTTAAATTTACTCTGATGTTAAGAATATCAACAAGTTCTAATTTATCAGAGGTATCAAAAGAATCTGTTATATGTGTTAATACCCATATATCAATGATTACTCTAAGTGGTTCAATGAAATCATAAGTTAAATTGAATGGATTAGATTCACCAATATGATGAACACCTAATTGAGTTAACATTCCTCTTGAAACAATACATTTTGATAAGTAACTTGCTAGAATCTTGTACCCGTAGTTTAAAGCATAATTAATTACTGAATCATCATCTCTAGAGAAATCTTTTCCAAACATGTTTTGAAAATATACTCTTGCACTAACTCCTTCCCTGTTTGTTTGGTCATCTGTATAAACTGATTCTTTATATGAAATTAATGACTTGATAGCATTATCATCTTTCTTAAGATGCTTTAAGGCATCAATTTCACTTTGAATCTTTTGTTCTACAATAGATTTCCATAGTTTCTTTTTTCTAGTAATTTTCCAATTGATTTGTTTATTCAATTGTTTAAATGCTAAAGAGTGTCCATTAAATGCATTAAACACACCTACAGGATCATTCTTCTTATCACAAATCACGACATTGATATTGTTATCAACTAGTTCTGCCAACAATGGTATTGTGATAACAACTCGATTATGTGAAAAAATTACAGTATCAATATCGCTCAAAGGAATTGTTTGAAACTCTTCTCCAATACTAATTTTCATCCTATTAAGAGAAACAGATACAACACACTCGCTTCCAACTATTACAGTTTTCCAGCCCATGTTATTGTTATTAAATAAAAGTAGCCACAATCGGCTACTCTGATAGTTTTCGAATGTAAATCTTATTCTTCACAATGATTTACCTTCGAATTATTTAGACAATTTCATTGTACACTATATTTTGATATTTTCCACTCAAAATCTTCTTTTTTAATCTTGCTATATTTACCACAAGTTCCATGTGCACTATTAATAATAATATTTCCTTTATTATTATAAGAATACCTAATGCCAAGAATATCGTACTTTAATTTTATGTATTCTGCGTTTGGATCAATTTTAATGCTGTTGTT
>CAZJAM010000100.1:0-2768 GCA_964544095.1 uncultured Anaeroplasmataceae bacterium
ACTTTATTTAACTTCTAATATAATCTATTAAATTCTTATCAACTGCATAAATATATGTATCATATATTCCACGTGTTAACCTTTGATAATATTATTTATATTGCTGATTACACCAGCATAGCTTTGTGCATCTGATTTAATTATATCTTTATTTGTTTGTAAATATGCAACATTTGATTTATTATTTATAGAATCATAATAAAATAAATCGCTATTTGTATCAAAATTTATATAAAATAATTGTTCACTCCAATTACTATCTATAAGTGCATCTCTTTGAGTAACTATTGTTGCATCTGAATCATAAGTATTATTATCCATAAAATCATTATATGATTTAATTGTAGTATTTAAATATGTATCTGTATTTTTTTGAGGGTGTGCGCAGTCTTCAAAATAATTATACTCTGAATATACAAACGCATTATTTCTAACATCTTGTGCGTTTTTACATTTGTAATAATAATTATTATAAATATGAACATTAGTATGTTTTATTAGTGGTAAACCTGATATGCATTGATCATAATAGTTATGATGCACTGTAATATTTTTTGCGTAATTCTCATTATGTGAATCTGAAAAAATTAAACTTGTTTTATGGGTTTTATTATATCTTACATAAGACACTGTAACATTACTTACTCTTTTTATATCAGTAGATCCATCTCCATCGCCCTTATTTTGCACATCTGTTAAATCCCAGTTATTTACACCAGTATTAAATGTAGAGTTGTGTAACCAAAAACGACTATATTCTAGAATATTATCTCCAGCAAATCCAATCGCATCTTCTGGATAATCAGAAAATGTTAAATTTCTTACTTCTATTGAAGAACTTCTTCTAAATTCAATGCCCCATTGAAATAATTCAGCATCACTACCAATTCCTTCAACAGTTAAATTACTAGCAGCTACTATGCACATATTCCAATATGAATCATATGCATTAGAATAATCTCCATGCGCTGCCCCATTCCAATATAATACCCAAGATGATAAGCCTTCGATTTGAGTAATCCCTTCCGCTATATCATCACTATATGAATTATAGCCTAAATCAATAATTGTTTGAGAACTAATTATCGAATCTGTAATTCCACCAAGAGATGCCATTTGTTCGTCTATTAAAGCTTGTGTCATATTCTCACTTGTGTATTCTATCTTATTAAACTGTGTTGTTGAAACCTTACCTATAATACGAATATCAACTGGGTTAGAAGGGGTTGAAGCATTTAAAATATTTACAATGCCTGTATAAGTATTTCCGTCAATTGTAGCACTAACGGTATTTTTATTTGAATCATTAACATATACAACTGTTGCGTTATCCTTTAATGTTCCATCATTGTTATATGCACCAACTCCTTCACTAGCTCCAAAGTGTGCATATCCTGATCTATCATAAGACGTTACTAAAATATCATTTTTAATTTGTGTTACGCCTTTTGAATTCATGATTTTTACATCATAACTTCCGGCCGCAAGACCTACTATATCAACTCTTGCATTTTCATCATTTTCTTTTCTTATAAGTTCACTATCAACTAAATTATATGATAGTTCATCACTCTTTTTAACTTCAACCTTTAATACAGTAGATAAGGTATTTGTTTCATCAAATATTACGTATAACCCTTCATTATATCCCGAAACAAATTCTATAATATCACCAAATTTTATCTCAGTCCACTTTGCATATAATGTCATATTTGCAGTTATCTTTGATGTAGTATCAAACATAGTTGATAGAGATGCATTTGTATACCATCCATCAAATATATATCCATCTTTTGTAGGTGTTTCTAGATTAGTTAATGTAGTGTTACTATCAACACTTATACTTCCTACACTACTTCCACCATTAGATTCAAATGTAATAGTATATGTACTTACTTGAGGAGTTTCATTTCCTGAATCTCCACTTCCACTATCTCCACTACCAGAATCAGAATCTCCTCCGCCATTAACTAAAGAATCTGTTGAATCATTATTAAAATCTCTATTAAGTTGACATCCTGTAAGAGATAATAATGCAAATATTATAATTATTAATATACCCAATAATTTTTTTACTCTCATATAATCACGCTCCCAATTCATTAGAAATTTATTATTTAATTAAATCTATTAAATAGAATATAGCTGCAGTTATAACAATTATAATAGAATTTATACATATTCCTATAATACATAAAATTCTATGTACTTTGTGTCTAGACCCATTATAATTTTTATATTTTTTAAGTCCATTATCTCCAATCATCAATCCTATAAGTGATAATAGGATTGCTATAAAAGATAATGGGTTATTATATATCGCAATTATTCCAAATATTATTGATGATATTGCACATACAATAGATAAAATGCCATATATTATATTTTCATCTTTATTTTGTATACAACCGCATTTAGGACATTTAATAGTATCATCTAATAATTCTGTACCACATTTATTGCAAATATTCATTTTCTTTTATCCATTTCTCCGCTATATTAAAGCAATCATTTACTTCTAACATTTTTTATATACCTACTTATTTTTTAAACTGTTTAAAAATAATATATTCGACAAAAAAGAAGTCATTTTATCTTTTCTCTCTACTTTTTTTACGTATTCTGAAAAATTAGAATATAACAAGAATGTAGCCATCGCAAAATACAAAAACATCTCCACATCCTCAGGTAACAACTTCACATCCTCAGTGTCTTCAAATACGCTTAAAATCGCAACAGCATGATCATCATTTTCTTCAATAATATCC
>CAZJAM010000101.1:0-2753 GCA_964544095.1 uncultured Anaeroplasmataceae bacterium
CAACAAGAAGCAACCTCTGGTGATTATACATATGTAAGATTCATCACTAAGATTACAGGAGTTGCTGATGTTACTATTTCAGAAGCTACAAAGCTTGTATTTACTATGACTTATGCTGATAATTCAACTAAAGAAGTTGATTATACATCTCATATGTATATTGCTGATGCAATTAAGAATAATAGTGAAGATTATACTGCTACAGTAAATGATTCATCATATACATTTGCAAATCATACTTGTGAATATTATGTTGTATGTGTTGTAAGATTAACTACTTCAAAGTTCAACGGATGTAAGATTCATGCTACATTAACTTATGGTGGTAATACATATACATCTACTGATGGAACTATTGGAAATGCACAATAAGGAGATATTAAAAATGAAAAAATATATTAAACCTGAAATTGAAGAAGAAGTAGTAGTGTTAGAGGATGTTATTGCCGCAAGTACAGTAGAGTTAAACTCTATTTGGTATGATGGTGATAACGACTTTGGAAATGGTTCTACTAATAGTTAAAAACAAGAGTGCCTTAACCGGCACTCTTATTTATAGAGGTACATTATGAAAAAAATATTGTTAATAATACCATTTTTATTATTACTTATATCTTGTGGGAGTAATAATAATTCAACCCCTGAGGAAACTATAACTCCATCGGATCCTACTACTCCAGTAGATTCTACAACACCTACAGAGCCTACTCCTAGTGAGACAATAGTATACGATCAAAAGAATACTGATCCGAAATTTTTAAAAAGTGCCGCTGATTGTGAACATCCTGCTGTTTATTATTATTCAAGTCTAAATGGAGATATAGGTACTGAAACATTTGAGTATGGTGTGTCACTTGGTCATAATTATGTAAATAATATATGCACTAGATGTAACGCCTATAATGATGATCTTGATTGGGGACCACTTCATTAATAATTAATATTAAAGTGAATTACTAAAGTTTTACTATTAAAATAGTATACTTTATGGTTCACTTTTTAATTTGTTTAATACGTAAATATTTATATATATATATTATGGTTCTCTAAAATCTACGACGTAGAACCCTAGAACCTTAGCTATAAAATTAGCGACGTTTCAAACTATAAACGAAGTTACGTAGATTATAGCTATAAAATCAGTAACGTATTATAAAAAATATGAGGTACCTGAACAGGTATCTCATATTTTGCATAAGACAAATTATATATTTTGATTATTTAATTCTTATGGTAAGGTCCACGAGCCTTACCATTTCTTTTGTTTGTACGCTTTTTACTATTATATAAAACTGGAGAATCTGAATTCATTGAATACATAATTCTATTTCTCATTCTTGTGAAATTAGTAGATCCAAAAGAAGTCCTAAATAGAGTTTTGATATCTCTATTAGCACGTTCCATTGGGCCGTTAGAAATTCTAATATCATCTACTCTGGTAAATGAATTTAGTATTTCTTTTTTCCAATTTAATAATAGTTTCCAAGCAGGTATATATTCTACTATATGAGATGATTGAAACTTTATTATAATTTCATCGAACCATTCTTCACAATTATCTAAAGTAGCACATTCATTAAAGTTTCTATATTCATGTAATAGTTCATATGCAAGTTTCAATTCAGGATCAATGGATAGCATATAATCAATAATTTCAAAACATGACATATATTGACCACTGCGAGTTGTTTTGAACTTTTTATATGATAGTTTAGACCTATCTTTAGTTAATAATCTCCAATACTTTTTAAATAGCCAATAATAGTTATCATTTTGATTTTTTAGATAGCTATATTTTTTCATAACTTTAATTCTAACATTATGAAAAAAATGTGTTAGGTTCTTTATTACGTGGAAACTATCAGCACAAATTAAAGCGTTAGGAAAGCACTTTTTAGCTAAGGCACGATAATTATCGTATAAGTCCATAGAAAAGTATTTAACAGCGTTTCTTTCGGCTTTAGGTACCTTAAAGAAGTAATCTTCTAGTTTGTCTAAATGTCTTGAATCTAAGACATCAATTATTTTTTTATCTCTAGGATTATAAATGATAAAACAGTAATGATGATATGATAAACGTTTTGAATAAACTTCATCAACACAAATAATAGGAGACAATGGTAGTCTCTTTAAATCAACTTTTCTATCAAATAGATTAACTACATAAGTAGTTGATACATTGAATTTTTTACCTACATCAGTATAGGTAGTATTTATAGATTTTAAAGCTTTTAATATCTTAAAATCTTTATGAATTGATATTTGATGTTTAGCCTCCATAAAAGGGTTATTTTCTTTAAAATAATGCCCACAGGAATTACATTTGTATTCTCTTCTGTAAAGCTTTACAGAGATGTTATTCTCTAAAGCAGAAGAGTATTTAATTAACTGTGAACGCGAACCTTTAAGAGCTACATCATTTAATGTAGCACATAGAGGGCAAACTACTTCATCTTGTTTTAAAAGATGAATAAATATGGTATGATTAAAATTGGATGGATCAAAGGTTTCGAATGAAGTATTCATATCAACACCCATATGATCTAATCCTAATCTTTTAATGGATTCATAATCCATAATAAACACTCCTTTCGTTTATAATTTGTCTTAGCAAACATATTATATCAAAAGGAGTTTTTTTATAGGAATAACTATATTAAATTAAATGATAATACGTTATTGATTTTATAGTTTTATACTTACGTTACTGATTTTATAGTTGATATACGTTAAGTCGTTGATTTTAATATACT
>CAZJAM010000102.1:0-2684 GCA_964544095.1 uncultured Anaeroplasmataceae bacterium
TTTTCTTCTCTAGCAACACAATACTCTCGACATGTGAGGTATTAGGAAACATATCAACAGGCTGTATATACTTAACATTATAAGCTCTAGTTAATATATTTAAATCCTTCGCAAGTGTTGCAGGATTACATGATACATATACCATTCTTTTTGCATTTGATTTTAATATTGCTTCACACAAATCTGCACCAAGACCTACACGTGGTGGATCACATACTATTACATCAAATGCTTCACCACTATCTATCATATGAGGTAATAATTCTACTACATCACCTTGTAAGAATTTTGCATTCTTAACTTTATTTAATAAAGCGTTATTAACTGCATTTTCCACAGCTTCCTTATTATATTCAATACCTACTACCTCTTTTGCGTTATGTGATAGATAAATACCTATAGTACCAACACCACAATATGCATCAAGAACTCTTTCCTTAAAAGATAATTTACATGCTTTTAATACTTCTTGATATAATACTTCAGTTTGTACTGGATTTAATTGGAAGAATGCAGTAGGTTTAAGTTCAAACTTATACTTACCAATATTTTCAATTATTGTTTGTTTTCCTTCAAGAAGTTTAATATTTGAACCAAATATTAATGAATCACCTTCACCATCTGAAATACTTTCATAAACTGATACAACACCTTCAATAGTAATTACCTTTTTAGCAAGTTCCATAATCTTTGGAGTTTTTTCATTAACTATAAATGTAACTTGTGCTTCTTTATTAAAATGAGAAAGTCTAGTTACTATATATTTAACCTCACCACGTCTAAACTTTTCTGTGTAAGGTACTACATTTATTTCATCCATAAACGCAAGTATTTTCTTATTAATATTATTTATTTTATCTGCTTGATTCATACAAGAATCAATATATACTACTTCTTTACCATCAACAGAATATAATCCAATAGTTGCCATATCATTAAACTTACGAACAGGAAGAGATGTTTTATATCTATAATTATATGGATTCTCGCATCCGATAGTTTTTTTAATTTCAAAAGATCTTGGATTAAGATCTGTATATCTTTCTAAAGCTTCAACTATAGTTTGACGCTTTAAATCACACATCTTATTATAATTAATGTGCATTGTATTACAACCACCACATACACCATAATACTTACATTTAGGCTCTACTCTATCAGGAGATTGTTTAATATAGCTTACAACTTTTCCAAAAGCCATTTTTTCAGAAACTGATGTAATAACTACAGCACATCTTTCGCCAGGAATAGCATTTTTAACAAATACTGCAAGTCTATTATAATATCCTATACCTTCTCCATTAATTCCAATTCTTTTTATATCAAGCTCTATTTTATCGTTCACATTTAACATAATATCACCTAAGAAATATTATACCATATAAAAAGGATTAAGAATAATATCTTAATCCAATTTATTATTAGTTAGCTAAATTAGTTCCAAATCCAACACAAATAGCTAGTATAGTAATAATTGCGAATACCCAATAAAAAATATACCAAACTTTTGATTGACCCTTAGCCCAACCATACGCAACAATTAAAACGACTGCAGTAAGTAGGCATGTTGATATAAATAGCATTACATCAATAAATCTTCCACCGATTGTAATCCAACCTTGATTATTGATTATACATATAATCCAATAAACAAAGTTGATAAACATTGCGACAAACGCAAGTAATCCTAAAATAGTTGCATTACTCTTCTTTGATGACATAATATTTCTCCTTTCAAATTTTTATACACTTTAATTATAACATAGGTTTTTATTATTCAATGCATAAATTCAAAAAAGATAGGAAATTAAATCCTATCTTTTAACCAAATATTTCTTATCAGTACCTTTTATAAATGAATATTCATAATAATATTCTAATATTTTAGTCTCTTCATTTTGTTTTGATGTAACAACTACATTCGCAACATAAATTGTATCCTCAATTGTTTTTGTAAGTTGTAATGAAGACCCCTTTAAGGCAATTTCATATGTATCTTCTTCAGACATAGTAAGTATTTTATTATTTAAATCAAATGAAAAAGCAGTTTTTACACTTGTCTTCTTATTTGTTTTAGTTATTAAATATGAATCGCCATCATATTCCATATCTAAATCAAAATTATAAGTATCACTAGTAAGATTTGCTTTATACCCATCAGTTGTTTCAGAAAAAATAACGGTTGCTATATCTTCACCTGATGCCTCTTTAATAATACCTTTATATTTATCTGGCCATATATCATAAGATATTTCATAATTACTCTTAATACTATTAAGTCCTGTATATGTTAAACTTATTCCATATCTATAATTATTAGTAGCCTCCATGTCTTTATACACAAAAGTTGTTGAGTTTATTCTATTTTCAAGCATCAGAATATGTTCTGATGTTTGGTCAACAATAGCCTCATATGAATCAGTGGTATCTACTAGAGTATACTCACTAGACTTTGCCTCATCAAAAAGCATTACTGCCTCATTAAAAAACTCTTGCTTAACTTTAGACAAGTGCTTACTATTTTTATTTTTAAATATCATTGTAAGTCCAAGGGATACAATTAGTATCACTACAACAGATATAATACATATTTTTAAGATTAAACCTTTTTTAGATTTCTTAATCTTTTTATCTAAAGTATTAGTTTCCATAAATACTCCTTATATATTTATTTTTCCCTTTTT
>CAZJAM010000103.1:0-2470 GCA_964544095.1 uncultured Anaeroplasmataceae bacterium
AATCTAAAGCAATAATAGCTAATAGATATGATGTATGCCTAGATGATGTTAAAGAAAAGGTATACACCAGAGACATCTATCGTAAAGACTAAAGCATTCTCGAAAGAGGATGTTTTTATTAGAATCTTAAATTTTCTTTTATAAATTTGAGATATTTTTAAGATTTTAAGATATATTTAAGTTTTTTAACGTGAAAGGACCAAATATTTAAATTTTATTTAAGATTCTTATATATTATTTAAGATTTCCTCATAAATCTAAAATTAATGTTAAAATGTAGTAAACAGGAGACCAACATATGACAAAAGAAGAATTAATTGAAAAACTTGATATGATTCAAAAAATGAAATCTGAATCAAGTACTCTTGAAATAAAAAGTGCTCAAAATGGTTGTCCACAACATTTGTACGACACCCTTTCTAGTTTCTCTAATCAAGATGAGGGTGGTGTTATTATTTTCGGAATAGATGAGAGTCAAGACTATAAAGAAGTTGGTGTCTATGATAGTCAAGATATTCAAAAGAAAATTAATGAACAATGTCTACAAATGGAACCTGTTGTTCGACCATTGCTAACTGTTGTACAAAGAGATGGCAAAGCTTTTGTATCAGCGGAAATACCAAGTATCGACTTAGCTGATAGACCAGTTTTTTATAAAGGCAGAGGTCGTTTGAAAGGATCATATACTAGAGTTGGTGATAGTGATGAACCTATGACTGAATATGAAGTTTATAGTTATGAAGCATATAGAAAAAAATATCAAGATGATATACGAACTGTACAAAGAGTTACACTATCATCTTTAAAACAAGAGAAGTTAAATTACTATATTGACCTACTTAAAAAAGATAAACCAAATCTTACAAATCTAGATAATAAAACTATCTATGAGTTAATGAGTATAACTAGAAATAATGAAGTTACATTAAGTTCTACCATGCTATTTAGTCCTTACCCACAAGCATATTTTCCTCAATTATGTATTACTGCAATCGCTGTTCCTGGAACTGAAATTGGTGATACTGGCGACTTAGGAGAACGTTTTTTAGATAATCAAAGAATTGAAGGAACCATCCCTGAAATGCTTGAAGAAGCAATCCATTTTGTCAATAAAAATATGAAACACATGACAATCATCAATCCTAATACCGGAGCACGTGAAGATAAAACAGATTATCCTATAACCGCCATAAGAGAAGCTATTATCAATGCTTTAGTACATCGTGACTATAGTGTCCATACCGAAGGTATGCCAATACAAATCATTATGTATGAAGATAGAATGGAAATTAAAAATCCTGGTGGTATATATGGAAGAATCAAAGTTGATCAATTAGGAAAGATGCAACCCGATACTAGAAATCCAGTATTAGCTTTAGCGCTTGAAACATTGGGTATAACTGAAAATAGATATTCTGGCATACCAACAATACGCAAAGAAATGGAAAAATATAATCTAAAACAACCTGTGTTTGCTGATGAAAGAGGAAGTTTTATTGTTATTTTTTATAAAGAAAGCAATGCCATAAATACAGATATAGAATCAGACAATATTCTACAATTCTGTAAAACACCACGCACAAGAAAAGAGATATGTGAATATCTAAAATTATCATCAATTACTTATGCAATACAAACATATATAACACCTTTAGTAAATAAAGGAAAAATCAAATTAAGCAATCCTAACAAACCTTCAAGTTCAAAGCAATTGTATTATAGTGTTTAACTTTAATTAATAGATTAATTAACTTTAATAACATCTATCTTAAATAAATTTGAAAGTACACTTTCAATGTCCACTTTTGTCTTGAATTTCCACTTAATTAATTATCTTCAATTATAGATTTTGCAATATCAATATCAATATTTATACTTCTTATATATTCTGGATTGCTAATACTTTCCATACGCTTTAATATTGCTTTTAAAAATTCTTTGTTTTTGGTAATCTCTGCTATTTCCTCAAATACTTCAGACATATAATAAAACTCTTCATCACTACAATCATTATTAATAAAATCTATTGTTTTATTAATATCTTTAGTAAAAAGTGCAGCTTCTTCATTCCAAAAAGGTCTCTTATAATCATTTAAATTTATATCAGTCATACTTCTTTTTAAAATATCATGAAATTCGTTATACATTTTATTTTCTCCTGTTCTGCTTTGGCTGTATTAAATCTGGAAATATTGTGGCAACAAGTGAGTACAAACTAAAGCAATGAAAGATCACGATTGTGAAGTTCATTTTTCTCATCCAAAAGTAGATTCCTTAAAAATAGTTCAAGATATTCTGTTGTTTCGTAAACGCCTTTTTGTAAGTTTGTATAATTTGCACGCACAAGTGCATTTCTAAAATACCAAGCATTCTCCGCGAAAGTATCGTTTGTCGCAGAAAAGCCAAGTGTTCTTAAATATTTAACACGCCGTGAGTAAGAAATCTCCCACCTCTATAGGTGGTGGGATGA
>CAZJAM010000104.1:0-2457 GCA_964544095.1 uncultured Anaeroplasmataceae bacterium
CTATTCTATTTAATAAATCTGCTTTTTCATATTCTGGATGTGCATCAACTACTGGTGAAATAGAACTTAATACCTCCTCAACTGTTTGTACAAACTCTACTTCATTAGCATACTTTTTCTTAACATTGTTAATAACTTCCGCTACATATTTATTCATTTTAAGTCGCTCCTTAAATCAATTATATATCAATAAGAAAATGTATTCTTATAGTTACCCTATACTTTAAAGATTATCAACAATTCTTAATTACATTGTTAACTAATAAAAGAAAGTACCATATAAATCTATTAAATAAAAAATACACATATCTTAATATTAAGACTTGCTTTAAGTATGATTTCATACTATACTATTAAGTATGAAATCATACTTGGAGGTGTACTATGAAATACAATGAAGGAAAAAAGTTACGTCAATTTAACGCATTAATAAATGAATGTGAGACATTCTTTCATGAGATTGCCGTTAAGTCTGGTTTATCAGACAGTGGCTATGAAATATTACACACTCTAATGCTTTTAGGTGAAGGATGCACACAAACTAATATTTATAAAAATTGTTGCCTTAATAAGCAAACTGTTAATTCTTCAGTAAAACAATTAATTAACAAAGGACTTATTATTTTAAAACAAGGAAAAGGTAAGGAATTTAATATATATCTTACAGATGTTGGCTGGGAATACATCAACCAAAGACTTATGCCAGTAGAACTAGCAGAAAATGAAATCTTTGAAGAAATGGATGATGACGAATACAATGAGTTCATTCGTCTTACAGAAAAATACTTAGACTCATTTAGAAAGAAAACGCAAAAAATAAAACAATTACAGGTGAATATAAATGAAAATACAAATCAGTGATCATTTTAACTATAATAAACTATTAAAATTTACAATACCATCAATTATAACAATGATGTTTTATCAAACATATAATGTTCTAGATGATGGTTTTTTTATTTCCAACTTCGTAGGAAAAGATGCCTTTGTTGCCCTTAATCTGATGTCACCAGCTCTAATGATGATGAATACTATCGGATATATGTTGGCTACCGGAGGTAATGCTTTAGTATCAACAGTACTTGGTGAAGGAAAAAAGGAAAAAGCAAATCAATATTTTACCTTAATTACTATCTATACCATTATCATAAGCGCAATTATTACTATTTTTGGACTAGTTATTTTGGAACCAGCTTGTATAGCAGTAGGTGCTGAAGGTACTGTTTTAGAAAACTGTTTAATCTATGGTAGATTAATTTGCCCTTTTACCGTAGTATTCCAACTTCAAGAAGTATTCCAAAACTTTCTAATTACTGCAGGAAAGCCAAAGATGTCAATGTTTATCACCGTTGCATCAGGTATAACAAATATTACTTTTGATATATTGCTTATCGTAATATTTAAACTTGGTATTGTCGGCTCCGTTCTAGCAACCGTTAGTGGTCCAATTTTAGGAACAATAATACCAGCTTTATATTTTCTATTTGGTGAAGATAGAACTATAAAATTTAGTAAAACATCACTTGATTTCTCAGTACTTTTACGTGCTTGTTCTAATGGAACATCAGAACTTGTTACAGATCTTTCTTTAGGACTAATGTCTATGCTATATAATTATCAATTATTACGTATTGGCGGAAATGATGCTGTTGCAGCTTATGGTGCTGTTATGTATATAAACTATATTTTTATATCAGCCTTCATTGGCTATAGTATGGGCGTTGCTCCAATTATAGGATTTAACTATGGCGCAGAAAATGAAAAAGAACTTAAAAATATTTTCCACAAGAGTTTAGTGATTGTAAGCATTACTGGAATAATTTTATTCGCAATCTCTGAATTTGCTTCAGTTCCATTTTCAAAAATATTTGTAGGTTCTGATGAAAAACTACTAGAAATGACTGTACATGGTAATAGATTATATTCAATAATGTATCTATTTGCTGGAATCAATATCTTTGCCACCAGTTTTTTCACTGCATTAAATAATGGCTTTGTATCTTCTGCTCTAGCCTTAATAAGAACTATTGTTTTTAAAGTTGGTGCCTTATTTTTACTTCCATTATTCTTTGGCTTAGATGGCATTTGGGCATCCGCCTTTGTCGCAGATATACTTATGCTTATAGTTACAATTGCAGTATTTTATAAGTTTAAAGCAAAATATAACTATTAATCTAGCTTTCAAAGTTTTATTGTCTATAAACAAAACATTCAAAGTATACTTTCAAAGTATACTTAACTGGTATACTTTGAAATTTTTTTCCATATTTTAAAAAAGCTCTGGGATCACTCCTAAAGCTTTTATTTATATTTCTTATAAATGTCAAAATTACAGCTTTACTTCATTAATCATTTCTGCAAGTGTTGTTACATTCTGTAAGTTTGAAGGAACAATAATCTTTGTAGCTTGACCATCAGCCATCTTTTCAGCAGCTTCCATAGATCTTATTGTTAAAT
>CAZJAM010000105.1:0-259 GCA_964544095.1 uncultured Anaeroplasmataceae bacterium
AACAATTAACTCCAACTGAAATCAAAGCTATTTTATTTGAATATGAGGTTTATCCTTATGCGGAAAATGAAGAATATATTATATTCCCAACCTGCTGTCATAATTTAGAAGGTGGAAGTCCAAAATTATATTATTATACAAATACTCATTTATTTGTTTGTTATACACATTGTAATACTTCGTTTGATATTTTTGAATTAATTATTAAAATGGAAAAATTGCGTGGTAATGATATAACATTAATGGACGCAGTTAGAAA
>CAZJAM010000105.1:269-2385 GCA_964544095.1 uncultured Anaeroplasmataceae bacterium
AGGCGATTTTGAAATTCCAGAAGATAGAAAAGAAGATATTAAATCATTAGAATATCTAAAGAGGATGAAAGAAATCGTTGTGCCGCAAGCTATGCCTTTAAAGGAAATTGATTCGCGAGCATTAGATCAATATGTAGATAATGCAAAGTATCTTGAACCTTGGATTAATGAAGGTATGAGTTTGGAAGCGCTTAGAAGATTTGGTATTAAATATGATATGGTTAATCTTGCTATTGTTATCCCGCACAAAGATAAAACTGGTAAGATAGTAGGTATTAGGGGTAGATTTATGGCAGAAGACGCTCCTAACAAGTACATGCCATTAACATATCAAGGTATGTATATGGCACATAACTTAAAAGATAATCTATATGGAATTTATGAAAATATGGATATCATAAAAAAGAAACAAACGGCCTTTATTTATGAAGGTGAAAAATCTGTTCTATTGATGGATAGTTATTTCGGTAAAGATAATAATAATTCAGTAGCAACTTGTGGTAATAAAATATCTAATGAACAAATTTCATTATTAAAAGAATTAGGTGTTCATGAAGTCGTATTGTGTTATGATAAAGATTATAAAACATATAATGAAATGTTATCAATACAAGAAAAATATATGGCAATAGGACAAAAATTAAGTAATTATTTTAGAACTTCTATTGTTATGGATTATGGATTATTATTAGATTATAAAGATAGTCCAATCGATCAAGGTAAAGAAGTATTTAAAGAATTATATAAATATAGATATTATGTATAGGAGGTTTGATGTTTAAATATAAATTAAATAGTTTTTATAATGTCGCAGATTATACTGATAATTTTGTTGAACATTATTTAAAAGCTATTAATATAGACGAAGTATCTAGTTTCCTTATAGGACCTAAACCTGAAGATGAACTAGATCCATATTTACTAGAGAACATGCAGAAGGGAATAGATATGCTACATAAGCATATCACCCTTAATAGTATAGTATACCTACTAGTAGACTGTGATCCAGACGGGTATACCTCAGCTAGTATAGTTAATAACTACTGTAAGAATGTAGCCCCTACACTAAGGATAGTACATGCACTCCATGAGACAAAAGAACATGGAATAGAAGATATAAATAATATACCTTCCGAATGTAGTTTAATTATTATACCAGATGCGGGATCATCTCAAAAGGATGAATTATTGGCTTTGGCAACAAGGTAAAGATATATTGGTATTAGATCACCATGAGTCTGATGTAGAAATTACACATGATAATATTGTTATTATTAACAATCAATTATCTCCGCGCTTTCCTAATAAAGCTTTAAGTGGTGCGGGTATAGTGTTTAAGTTTATTGAGGCTTATGATAAACAGTATGGTGATGGTCAATATTGGATGAAATATTATGACCTAGCTATGCTAGGTGGTATAAGTGATGTAATGTATTCCGGTACTCTTGATAACAATTACATTTTTACAATGGGATTAGAAAATATTCATAATAAATTTTTGAAAGCATTATTAGAAAAGCAATCTTATTCAGTAACTTCTACAACCAACCCTACGAAAATTGATATTGCATTTTATATTACACCAGTAATTAATGGTGTTATTAGGATTGGCACACAAGAGGAAAAAGAAAATTTATTTAGAGCGATGGCTAATAATGATATTAATGAACAAGTTGAAACTGTTTATCGCGGCCAAACTCGTATTGAAACATTTTATGAATTTGTAGCAAGAGAATCGGCAAATATTAAATCACGACAAGACGCATTAATTACGAAAACAACAGAAAAGATATTCGCAAAAATAGAAGAACAGGGATTACAAAATAATCAATTAATTATATATAAAACAAGCCTTTCTAATAAGGAAGAAGTACCAAAGGTTTTAACAGGTTTAGTTGCCATGAAAATATGTGCTAAATACAATAGATGTACTTTAGTAGTAAGACCGCAAATGGTAGATGGAGTACAATATTATATGGGCAGTGGTCGTGGCAAAATAGCCGATGGTTTTGATAGTTTAAGAGATTTCTTAGTAGAAAGTAATTTGGTGGAGATGGCACAGGGGCATGCAATGGCTCATGGTGTATCTATTAAGGAAGAAAATATTGATAAGTTA
>CAZJAM010000106.1:0-2349 GCA_964544095.1 uncultured Anaeroplasmataceae bacterium
TCTATAGCATTTTTTAATATATTAGTTATTGCTTCAATTTGCCATTTAGAATCACATATTATTTTAGAATTTTCTTTAATATTCATTTCAATATTAATATTTCGCAAATCGCATAAAGTAGAAACATTTTTAATTGATTCTTTAACAATGTTTTGTAAATCATTTTCTTGTTTTATAAAGTGAACTGTATTAGCATCAAACTTTGATAATTTTAAAAGTGCTTGTACTAAAAAATTAATATTTATAACATTTCTTTTTATATCTCTAATAAAGTCATTTCTAATGCTTTCATCCATATCAGGATCGTCAATAATATTATCTAACATTACTAATATGCTAGTAAGTGGAGTCTTTAATTGATGGGAAATATCTTCTAATGATTTTTTTAAATTTATTTTATCTTTATTAGAATTTTCAGCAGACTCTTTTAACATTATGGTAGTTTTATATATTTCATTTTTTAAAATTGATAATTCATCTTCGGAAATTGTTTCAATCTGTAAGTCATAATTCTTTTTATTAATTTGTTCTATACATTTAATAATATCTTTAATATCCTTTTCTTTGTTATGATTATATCTAACATATAGAATAAGTAAAGTTATAATTGTTACTAACAAAAATGACATATTAAGGGCTAAAAAGATATGGTAACTTTGATTATTATTTAAAAGTATAGATTCATTATCTATATCAATTCCATATTTAATGAAAAAGTCATCAGATTCAAACTCATCACTATTTAATATTGTAATAATTTCTTTATCAGTTATTTCTGGATATTTATCTTTTATTACATTAATAATAGCACCAATTTTATTATTAAAATTTTTAATATAAGTATTGTATTCATAGATATTTAATGCTAAGAACAAAATAGATGAACATATTGATACAATAAATGTAGTAATAAAATATTGTTTTAATTTAATTTTATTTTTCATCTATTCTATACCCCATCCCCTTAATAGTAGTAATAATATCTGCCCCTATTTTTTCTCTTATTCGTTTGAAATAAACTGTTACAGTATGATCATCAACATAATTTCCAGTCCACTCCCAAATCTTATCTAATATAACATTTCTACTAACTACTTTATTTAGGTTATTAAATAATAAATTTACAAGTTTCAATTCTAATGCAGTTAGTTCAACTACAGTATTATCTTTCATTAAAATAAACCTATCCATATCATAAGAAATATTTTTTACTTTAATAATACTTGTTTTTTTAGACCTTAATAATATTCTATTAACTCTTGCCATTAATTCTTTAGTGCTAAAAGGTTTAGTTATATAATCTTCAGCTCCAACATTTAGCCCTTCAACAATATCATCTTCTTCATCTTTAGCAGTTAAGAAGATAGTAGGAATATTTAAATCTTTAATAGTATTTTCAAATAAATTAAAACCGTTTCCATCTGGCAAAGTAATATCTAGTATTATTAAATCAATTTTGGAGTTATTTAATAAATATTTTTTTGAATCTTTTATGGTAGTTTTAACAGTTAAATTATAGTTATTTTTTTCAAAAGAGTATGTAAGCCCTTTTATAATTGATTCTGTATCTTCGATTAATAAAATATTCATTATATTTGCTCCTTTCATTACCTATTATTATATCAAAATATAAGGAGCTTTTCACTCCTTAAGTTAAATATTCTCATTTCTAATTGTTTCAATAGTATTTTGTTTGTTTATTTTACTCATTGAATACTTCATAATTAAAGAAATAAGTATAAATACAACAGATACAGCAATTAATATTGCTAGAATAGGAAGCTTATAAGGTATTCCTGATTCTTTTGATAAAAAGTGGTAAATTATATATGATAATGCTACTCCAATAGGTACACCAAACAATAATGATTTAATTCCCATAAATAAACTTTCTAATCGTATCATTCTATTAAATTCTTTTGTTGTCATACCAACAGATTTTAACATAGCAAATTCTTGTTTTCGTAGTTCCATATTTGTAGTTATGGTATTAAAGATGTTAGTTATACCAATTAATGAAATTACAATTATAAAGCCATATAAGAATATACCAATTAAAGTAAATAAATTTTTCACTTCTTTAACATTTTCATTTATATTATTAACACTATAATCTTCACCATTTAAGAAATCATCAAGATCATCCTGTAATTTATTAGCGTCGTTAGATTTATAATATATTGTTAATCTATCTGATTCAAAATTAGCATCAAACATTTCATCACTAATAACAAGCATACCTCCATCTATATTTATATTTTTTAGTCCGAAAGGTTTGATATCAGAAATTTTTCCAATTTCTATTTCTATTTTTTCATCTTTATCATCGATAGTAGCATCAATGATGTC
>CAZJAM010000107.1:0-2334 GCA_964544095.1 uncultured Anaeroplasmataceae bacterium
ACATATAGTTATTTGCGTATGTAGTACTTGATGTACTATTACCTTGATAGTCTGTTGCGCCACTTCTTGATGAAGAAGTATAATAATAATCTTGTGAATCTAAGATTAAATCACTTGTTATTAAGGCTTTATTATTCTCTGTCTTTAATATATTCCATTTTATTGGTTCATACTTAAACCAATATACTGTATTTGTTGAATATCCATTATCATCTTGATAACAATCATCTACTGAACTTGAAAAAATTGTATAATTTGGTCTATAAGAAATGAAATATACTCCTCTATAATCATAATCTCCATCTGAGTCTTCATCTATATCAATATAATACATATAACTTGATATAGATTCTTCTATATAATATCCATAATCTGTCCATAAGTAAGTATTTGTTGATGTAGGGAGTGTTCCAGCTAAATTATTTAAGCTTGTCATAATATTATCATCACTAACTTTAGTTTGTGGGTAAGAACCAAAATATAGACTAGTTTTTGTTTCATCTGTGTAAGAATATTTTGGAGTTAGTTCCCAATTTGCAGTAAATGTTTTATCACCAACACTACCCTTTTCTATAGTTAAATCCTTTGTTGGTGAAGTTATTGTATCAGTTGTCCATCCTGTAAATGTATAACCTGTCTTTGTTGGATCTTTTAAGGTAATAGTGTCTGTTTCTCTATTATATGAAGCAGGATTACTTTCACTATTAGTTCCACCATCTAGGTTATATGTAATATTATATGTTTTTAACAAAACATCAGTGTATGTATCCTTATATGAATAACCACAAACACTACATGTATGAAGTGTGTAACCACCTGTCTCATATGTAGGTGATATAATACTTACTTCATATGTGTGAGTACCATAATCCTTCTTTAAATCGTGTTTGCAAGTTGATTTATACCAGTGCCCTGCATCATCATATGAATAAGTATCTTCATATGTATGAGTGTGTTTTTTATTACAACCGACAAGTGGTAATAAAAGTATTAATATTAAAGCATTAATAGTTAATAAAATTTTCTTTTTCATAAAATCCCTCCTATGATATCAAAATAAGCACATAAAAAAATATGTCTTATTTAATATCATTTTGACAAGAAAAAAGTTCAAAAGAAACGTTAGATATTGGGTTGCTTAAGCTTCTCCATATATCTCTTCTTCTGCCAAGTAATTTATATCTTAATTTTAACCTTTATCGAATGTTATGTCAATTTTGTTAACTCTAGCATAAGTTACATGTTAATTGAAATTTTTATATTCATAACAAAAACCAGAGGATTATAGGCTTATAGCATACCCAAAATCCCCTGGTTTATTATTTTAATATTAAATAACAAATATTATTACTTTTTTAAATTGGTTATTATATTTTATAGATTAATCCAACAAGCTGAACGAACACCGGTTTCATTATTACTTACGCGGTAGTCGTTGGTACCGCCGTCATTTAACACATTTAGAGCGCTGTAATTGTAGAGGCTTCCAGGTGAGCGAAGCCAATAGCATGAAATGCCACTACTTTGGTAAACATAAATTCCTTGCGCTTTTGCATAATCACTACTTTGAGCACATCTCGCACTCTTTGATGAATAATAAGTTGTAACTTCACTATATGATAATAAGAATATCTTATCATTAGTATTTTGGCATGCGTAAGTACTATCACTATTTGATGTAGATGAAGGACTATTATCTACTGTTGTAGTCTCTATTATTTGTTTTTCTAAAGTACTAAATGCAGTATTATAGAATGTAGTATTTAACCATGAACGTATATGTGAATACATATAGTTATTTCCATATACTTCACTAGTAGTACTATTACCCTCATAATCTGTAGCGCTACTTCTAGCATCATTAGTATAATTATAATCTTGTGAATCAATTATTAATTCACTTATTAATAAAGCTTTATTATTATCTGTCTTTAATATATTCCATTTAATTGGTTCATACTTAAACCAATATACTATATTTCTTGAATATCCATTAGTTGATTGATAATTACTACTTAAATTATTACCCACTGTACAAAATGGTCTATAAGAAGTGAAATATACTCCTCTATAATCATAATCTCCATTATTATCATAGTCTATATCAATATAATACATATAACTTGAAACAGTTCCTTCCATATAATATCCATAGTCGATCCAATTATAAGTATTAGAGGATGTTGGAAGTGTTCCAACTAAATTATTTAAGCTTGTCACAATACTATCATCACTAACTTTAGTTTGTGGATATGCACCAAAATAAAGACTAGTTTTACTTGCATCTACATAAGAATATAATTGTTGCCAATTTGCAGTGAATACTTTATCACC
>CAZJAM010000108.1:0-2327 GCA_964544095.1 uncultured Anaeroplasmataceae bacterium
AAAAATTTAAGATTATTAAAAGAGAAAAAGATTATTGATCGTATAGGGGGGGTAAAAAAAGGTGGCTATTGGAAAGTAAATGATTAGTCATTTAATAATGCAATGTTATGCAAGTAATTGTAAGAATCTGCGCCTACTTGCATAGAATCACCTAATAAATCTATTGGCACAATAAATAATGGATTTGTATGTATAGGAGTATATATTTAGAAAAGATAAGGAAGAAGTTACGTAAAATAACTTCCTTTTTAATTTAATGTAATATTTAAATAAACTTTCAAAATTAAATTAGTGAATTTTAAAGATATATTTGACATAAGAAGGACATAAGATGACATAAGAAGAGGATATGAGAAGTTGGAAAAAGTTTAATTTTTATGCTTACTTGGTTGGAAAAAGTTTAATTTTTTTGCTTTCTTAGTTGGAAAAAGTTTAAATATGTTATACAATATATTCAAAAGGAGTATGTTCATTATGTTAAAAAGAAAAGCTGAATATATATTAAATAATTGGAAACATTCAAATGATGCTCTCTTAATTACAGGTGCAAGACAAGTTGGCAAATCATATCTTATCAGAGAGTTTGGAAAGGCTAATTTCAAGCATTTTATAGAAATAAATTTATATGAACAAAAAGAATTTATACCAGTTCTCGAAAAATCAAAAAATGCAAAAGATTTATTGTTTAGGGTGTCTGCTTTTACAACCGAAGAAATGGTCCCAAATGAAACTCTTATTTTCTTTGATGAAATTCAATATGCAAAAAATTGTGATTTAATTACTCTTGTAAAGTTTTTGGTTGAAGATTCTCAATTTCGTTATATTTTTTCGGGATCAATGCTTGGAGTTGAACTAAATAATATCGCATCATGGCCAACTGGATATATGCGTGAATTAAGAATGTATCCATTAGATTTTGAAGAATTTTTATGGTCTGTTGGTCTAAAGGAAGAAGTTATTAAATATTTAAATGATTGTTTTTTAAATGAAAGTGAAGTTGATTCTATAATTCACGAAAGAATCTTAGACGCGTTTTATAAATATCTTTTGATTGGTGGAATGCCAGAAGCGGTTCAAATATTTATAACAACAAATGATTTAAAAAAAGTAAATGATGTACAAGATAAGATAGATCAATTTTACAAAAAAGATGTTGTTCAATATGCTAATAGAGAAGAAAAAGTGCATTTAGAAACAATATATAATACTATCCCTACTGAGTTAAATAGCAAAAATAAACGTTTTTCGCTTAAAGAAATAGGGAGAGGGTATCAAATAAAAGATATACAAGATGATTTTATGTGGCTTAAAAAAGCTGGTGTCGCATTACCAACTTTTAATATAAGTGAGCCTAAAATTCCTCTTGAGTTTTCAGCTAACAATAGATTAGTAAAATTATTTCATTCTGATGTTGGCGTATTGTCAAAACTTTTGATGGAAACTGATGTTCATTTAAAATTATTATCTAAAGAAAAAGATATTAATTATGGTGCAATATTTGAAAATGTGGCAGCACAAGAATTATCTGCACATGGCTTTGATAATCTTTATTATTTTAATAGCAAAAAACAAGGAGAGGTTGATTTTGTTATTGAATACAAAGGAGAAGTTTTACCGATTGAAGTTAAATCGGGGAAAGATTATAAAATACATTCTGCTTTAGATAATCTTTTAGCCAATGAAAATTATGATATAAAAGAAGCTTATATTTTATGCAATGGCAACATTGAAAGAAAAGGAAAAAGATTATATTTACCTATTTATATGTTAATGTTTATAAAAAAAGCCGAATCTTTGAAAGCAAAAATCACTTTAAATTTATCGTCGTTAGAAATTTAAATCCATAAAAAGTTGTCATATCTATATGTAAATTAATATCAAATATTTTGCTTATGCCAATTGGCTCACCTAATAAATCTATGGGCGCAATAAATAATAATGGGTTTGTATGTATAATAATTTATATGGTGAAAACAAGGAAAAATAAAGAGATGATTACTTAACTTCATCTCTTTTTACTTAGTATAAAACTTTCTGGTTGTTTTCTGGTTGTTTTCTGGTTGTTTTTGTGATATATTAAATTAAAATTATAGGAGGCTTGTATTTATGTTTAATGATGAGGATGACAAGATTGAATTAAAAGAAATTATAGCTGATTCAATACCTAAAGAGATTGTTTCTTTTTTAAATACAGATGGTGGAAATATATACATTGGAATAAAGAAAAATAGAGAAGTTGTAGGGATTGAAAATATTGATGATTCAATGAGGATTATATCTGATATTATTACTGATAAAATTTCACCAAGATGTGTTTCATTCGTTTC
>CAZJAM010000109.1:0-2287 GCA_964544095.1 uncultured Anaeroplasmataceae bacterium
TTAACATCTAATTCGTAAGAATTCACCTTTTCCTTGTATCTTTAATAAAGATGAATTAGCTGGAACAAATATACAATCTCCTTTAAAGAAGTTGCTTGAAGTTTTGTAATCTTCATCTAATATAGTTCCACATCCAGAATAACAAAGTAAGACTTGGAAAGTTGAGGAACCCGTTTTGAATTCTGCGTAATCCTTAATATCTTCTGTATTTATAATCATTCTTTCAACTTGGAAGTATTTGCACCTAGCAAGAAGCTCTGTTGCTCTTCCATGTCTATATTTATAAACATTCATTGGCTGTTTTGGAGATTCAATACAATTTAGGTTTGCGACCTCCAAAGCTTTATCAATATGTAAAGGTCTAAGTTTACCATCTTTATCAACTCTATTGTAGTCATATAGACGATATGTTAAATCGCTAGATTCTTGAATCTCAGCGATTAGGCAACCTTTTCCAATTGCGTGTACAGTACCAGTTGGTATAAAGAACATATCACCTTTTTTAACGTGTACTCTATTCATATACTTTTCAAGTTCACCTTTTTCAATTGCTTTTCTTACCTCTTCTTTTGATACACTATGGTGGAAACCATAGACTAAAGATGAATCAGGTAAGGCATCAATTACATACCACATTTCTGTTTTACCAAGCGATCCATTCTCATGAATATAGGCATATTCATCTGATGGATGTACTTGAACAGATAAATCTTTCTTAGCATCAATGAATTTAATAAGTATTGGTATTTGCCCATCACATACATTAGGATGGCTTCCTACAAATTCAGGATGTTCTTTAAGTACATCACTTAAAAGCATACCTTTAAACTCACCACTTGCGACAATTGATGGACCATTAGGATGGGTAGAGCATTCCCAAGTCTCTGCAAGTGGATCTAAATCAATTCTTTTATTAAAATCATCTTTAAGACGTCTTCCACCCCAAAGATAATCTTTTCCTACTGGAGATAAAAGAAATGGTCTATTACCCTTATTTTGATCACTCAAGCTCATATTTTATCTTATCCTTTTCATCCAAATCCTTACCAATTTGAACTTCAATAAGTTTAATATCAGTATTTGCGATTATAGTATGCTTACAACCGGCTTCTATAGTTACAACATCACCTGAATGCACATGTTGACTCATACCATCAACTATTACTGTACCTTCACCTGAAATGATTGTCCATACTTCATTTCTTCTTTCATGAGAATGATATGACATTTGATGTCCTTTATTCATTGTAACTTTAATAGTTAGTGAATCACTACCTACATCAATAACTTCATATTTACCCCATGATTTTTCTGCATATCTAATTGTAGAATCAAATTTTTCAACATATGGTTTAATGTAGGATGATTGTTCAGGATCTGCTACAAGTATTCCATCTGGAGATGCAGACACTATCAAATTCTTTGTACCCATACAAAGAACTGGAATATCTAGTGAATTAATAACTTTAGTATTTTCACATTTATCATTCAATACTACATTACCAATGGTATCTTCATCCATTGCTTCTGTAAGAGTATTCCAAGTACCTAAGTCTTTCCACATGCCTTTAAATCTCATAACTTGAATAGAAGCTTCATGCTCAACAACTGCATAATCAAATGAAATCTTAGTTACTTCACTATATTTATTAAATAAATCATAATAATCAGTGAAATTTATTAATTCATGTGCTCTTTTAAGAACATACCCAATCTTATATGCAAATATACCAGCATTCCATAAAGCACCTTCTTTAATATATTCTTTCGCTTTATCTTCTGTTGGTTTTTCTTTAAATTGTGATACATTACTTACCAAATCTTTTGACACCGGAATAATATATCCATATTTTTCACTAGGATATGTAGGTTCCATACCCATCAAAGTAAGATTTGATTTACCATTCTTTGCTAGTGTATATAGTTTTTCTAGCGCTTTGAAGTAGTCATCTTCAACATAAGGATCCACAGGGCATACTACAACAGCTTCATCTTCTTTGATGTTCATAACATCATGAAGATAAGCGGTCGCAAGTGCAATTGCAGGGAATGTATCTCTTCTTGTAGGTTCAATAGAGATATTGATATCATCCCCTAATTGGTGAATAAGCTCAGATACCTGTGTTTTAGATGTCGCAATGGTAACTTTTGCATCTTTATCTACTTTTTTAATAGAACGATACATTCTTTGAACCATTGATTCATACATACCATCTTCATTTTTAAATATTTTAATAAATTGTTTTGATCTAACATCGTTAGATAATGGCCATAATCTTTTTCCTGA
>CAZJAM010000110.1:0-2270 GCA_964544095.1 uncultured Anaeroplasmataceae bacterium
AGAAAGATCTTTGAAAAGTAGATAAAATTAGTCGAATTAGAAATAAAAAGGTTAAGGAAAAAAGGGCGCACAGTGGATGCCTAGGCACTAGAAGGCGAAGAAGGACGCAACTAACGGCGAAACGCTATGGGGAACTGTAAGTAAGTAACGATCCATAGATATCCGAATGTGGGAACACATGCATTGGAAGAATGCATATCTCAGTAATGAGAGGCGAGACGTGGCGAATTGAAATATCTTAGTAGCCACAGGAAAAGAAAGCAAGTAAGCGATTCTGCTAGTAGCGACGAGCGAACGCGGAGGAACCCAAATCTGCAGACGTTAATGAATTGATAGACGAATTATTCTGGGAAGGTAAACCGAAGAGAGTGAAAGTCTTGTAGTCGAAATTGATGAATTAATAGCAGGAAAGAGTAGGGCCGGACACGAGAAATCCGGTTTGAATGTGTGAGGACCACCTCATAAGGTTAAATACTAGCTAGTGACCGATAGTGAACCAGTACCGTGAGGGAAAGGTGAAAAGAACCCCGGGAGGGGAGTGAAAGAGATCCTGAAACTGTGTGCTTACAAGTAGTCGGAGCCCGTTAAAGGGTGACGGCGTGCCTTTTGTAGAATGAACCGGCGAGTTACGGTATATAGCGAGGTTAAGTCTAAAGGGACGGAGCCGAAGCGAAAGCGAGTGTTAAAAGCGCGAAGAAGTTATATGCTGTAGACCCGAAGCCCAGTGAGCTAGCCATGAGCAGGTTGAAGTGCGGGTAATACTGCATGGAGGACCGAACTAGGGCCTGTTGAAAAAGGCTTGGATGACTTGTGGCTAGAGGTGAAATTCCAATCGAACTGGGGGATAGCTGGTTCTCCCCGAAATAGCTTTAGGGCTAGCGTTACATAGAATATTTATGAAGGTAGAGCACTGAATAGTTGATGGTCCCACCTCGGGATACTGAGACTAATCAAACTCCGAATGTTATAAATAGCATGTAGCAGTCAGACTGCGAGTGATAAGGTCCGTGGTCAAAAGGAAAAGAGTCCAGATCGCCAGATAAGGTCCCAAAATATATGCTAAGTGGACAAGGATGTGGAGACGCATAAACAACTAGGATGTTGGCTCAGAAGCAGCCATCATTTAAAGAGTGCGTAATAGCTCACTAGTCGAGTATCTCTGCGCCGACAATGTACCGGGGCTAAGCATATTACCGAAGCTGCGAATTCAATGATAAATTGAGTGGTAGGGGAGCGTTCCATGCAGGAAGAAGGCAGATCGAGAGGACTGCTGGACAGTATGGAAGTGAGAATGCCGGTGTAAGTAACGAGAAGACAGGTGAGAATCCTGTCCGTCGAAAATCCAAGGATTCCAGGGGAAGGTTCGTCCTCCCTGGGGAAGTCGGGGCCTAAGGTGAGGCCAAGAGGCGTAGCTGATGGACAACTGGTTTAAATTCCAGTACTAGTAATAATTTGATGGAATGACGAAGGAGGCTAGGCACAGGAGATTAGTGGATTTCTCCTAAGATACTAAGTCTTGTATATAGGCAAATCCGTATACTATAAGGATGAGGTATGAATAATAAATGTGTACGATGTCAAACTTCCAAGAAAAGTTTCTAAAATAAGTATTACTACCCGTACCGTAAACCGACACAGGTGGATGGGAAGAATATTCTAAGACGCGCGAGAAAACTATTGTTAAGGAACTCGGCAAAATTACCCCGTAAGTTCGCAATAAGGGGGACTCTTAGAGATAAGAGTCGCAGAGAAAAGGCCCAAGCAACTGTTTAACAAAAACACAGGTTTGTGCAAAACCGTAAGGTGAAGTATACGAGCTGACGCCTGCCCGGTGCTGGAAGGTTAAGAGGAGATGTCAGGAAACGAAGCATTGAATTGAAGCCCCAGTAAACGGCGGCCGTAACTATAACGGTCCTAAGGTAGCGAAATTCCTTGTCAGGTAAGTTCTGACCCGCACGAAAGGCGTAATGTCTTTGGGCACTGTCTCAACAATAGACTCGGTGAAATCATATTACCGGTGAAAATGCCGGTTACCCGCGATTAGACGGAAAGACCCCATGGAGCTTTACTGTAGCTTGATATTGATATTCGGTAAGTAATGTACAGGATAGGCGGGAGACTATGAAACTAGGACGTTAGTCTTGGTGGAGTCGCCGTTGGGATACCGCCCTTTGCTTATTGAGTATCTAACTAGTGTAAGTGGATTACAAAGGACAGTGTCAGGTGGGCAGTTTGACTGGGGCGGTCGCCTCCCAAAGAGTAACGGAGGC
>CAZJAM010000111.1:0-2220 GCA_964544095.1 uncultured Anaeroplasmataceae bacterium
GGGGAAAAATTTAATATAAATAGTAGAGAGAGGGTTTCTATGAAATATTTTAATGTTAAACAATTAAATAAGATAGAAGTTACAATAACAAAATTAAGAGATATATGTGGGACTGATATTAGAGATACATCAATAAATGGTCTTCTTTTAGATGCTAAAAAATTAGGGCAAAATAAAAGAGAACATAAACGAAAATGAGAAAATTATAAAATGACAAAGAAACAAAAGCTTCTTCTAGTTGGAATAATAGATTTGTTTATTATGATTTGTGCTATAGTTGCCCTATCATTGGAAGGATTTAGATTTGTTATTGTAGAGTCAATATTGGGAGTGTTTTGTCTAATAACATCATCTTATATAAATAAAGGTTGTAAGGAATTAGCCAAGAATAAAGATAATATTGATGAAAATAAATACGAGTCTAAGGTTAGTACGCTCGCTAAGTATATTATTTTAGCAAGTTTTATATTCGCAGTTATTTTGACAATTATAATTTTAATTTCTTTAAGATAGAAGAAACATTAGGACCTATTAATAATGAAAAAATTAAGTAAATTTAGATATATATTTTATTTTTGTAACACACTTTCTGTTGAATTAAGTCCGATAGTAATATATTATTCGGAAGATTCTAACAATCCCAATGCTTCTCTAATATCTACAATATTTATGGCTATTATGGCTATTGTGTTTATTATAGGGTTTATCTTTTTTATTAAAATTCAGAAAATTGAAAAGAAAGAAAAAAGATAATGATTAATATTTGCTTTTGAATGAATGATAAGAATAAAAGGCACATTATATTCTAAAAATTAATGGAGGTCACATGAGAGTTCATGTAAATATACTTAGTTTATCTATTTTATTTTCTATAATATATTTAGTTAGTATTTATATTCTTATAACTTATTATGATTGTGAAAAATATCAAATAGTGCTTTCATTTGTTTATTTAATATTTGTAATGTGTTATCCAGCTGGTTTTTATACTTGTTGGAGAACTATTGCGCTCGGTAATAAAGAAGGAAAGACGTTATATGGAATTATAAGAATGTCACATGGTAAAATACCTGGAACGAGTGTGTTTATAGTTCCTTTATTAATTTCACCATTGTTATTTGTAAGGTATATATCATTTTTAAAGGAAGACTTTAAAAAATATAAGAATAAAGAAGATATATATGAGTGAGTTAAAGAATAAGAATTAAATATAAAAACATTATATAGATGAAGGGAATATTATTGATAGACAATTAAATCAGGTAAAATATTAGTTGAATATTGTGAAGGTGGTTTTAGCTCTGGTGCTACAACTGCATCATCAATTTTATATGCATATTAGAAATAAATATCAAAAGGTATAAAATTCATGAAAAAATGTACATTAAATATGAAAAATAAAAGAACTCATATAATTTTAATAATTAGTTCTATAGTTATTGCCCTAGTTTTAATTGGTTTAATAATATATGGATATATAGCAAAGATAGAAGAACTAACAATTATGAGTATTTTGATAGATTTTGTTATCATTTTATGGTTTGGAACTTATCCAATTTCGTTTTATACATGTTGGAGAATCGTTAGTGTTGAAGAAAGAGATTATAATGGTTTTGTTAGTAGGTTGATTTATGCGACAAAAAGTGGAAATATATTTGGTTTGGTATTTACTATTCCACTTATTTATTCTCCATTATTTGTTGTGCTGTATGTAAAAGTATTTAAAAAGGATTTGCAAGAAAACTAAAATAGAGAATCTCAAGAATAGCATAAAAATTAATGGTATTAATAAGAATAATTTTAATAAAGAATTTATAATGAAAGATCATAAGTATTTATTATAAATTTCATGTGCCTTATTAATTATTGAGGTTGTATTTTTCATCTTGATTTTAAATAAGGGGTATTTAAAAAATGGATATAAAATATTTTTAGCCTTAATTATTATAATATGGATTTTGTCTTATCTAATGATTTTTTATACTTGTTATAGACATATTGGAAATGCTGATAAAAAAGGTTGTATAATCGCTAATATTATTGGTGGAAGTAATGATGATATTTTATTATCTTTCATTTTAATTCCTTTGATTTTATCGCCATTTCTTATATTTGATTATTGTAGTATATTAAAAGAAGATATAAGAAGATACAAATGGGAAAACGAAAGTAGGAAAAGAGAAGATAATGTTAAATAAAATTATAATAAATCAAAAAAGG
>CAZJAM010000112.1:0-2204 GCA_964544095.1 uncultured Anaeroplasmataceae bacterium
TCGGTAGAAGCCCCGGCCGAGGGCGAGAAGTTCGTCTTCGTGAAGATAACCATGAAATGACGAGGCGACTCGACATAGAGAAGGCCGAAAGCCTCCTGAGGAGGCTGGACCCGTCGATGCCGGATGGATTCTCCGTCGACGGCGTCGCCTACTCCGGGAAGGAGAACGCCTGGTACGTCAGGTGGACGGACCCGGCGGAGAAAGAGGCGTACGACCGCGGCGTGGCGGGCAGGGGCGAAAGGCAGGCGGAGAACGCCTATTCGTTCAAGCCCTCGCCGAACTGGTCCGTCATATGGTTCAACGACGCGCCGGAAGGCGGAGCGGAGGAGCCCGTCGCGATGGTCCTGCCGCCGGAAGACGTCAAGACGCTGCGCGGATCGGGCGAACGCCTCGTCCTGGCTGACAAGGCCTGACTTCTCTTAAGCCGAAACCGAACGTTCTGAGGCCTTCCCCTTCGAGAAGGCCTTTGTTTTCAACGTCAGGCGGCCGGGCGGAATCCGCCCTCGCGGCACGGCTTCACCTCGAGCATGCTCCCGGCGCCTTCGTCGTAGGCCCAGTAGGTGACGGCGAGCGCGCCGAAGTCGTACCCGCAGCTCCTGGCGAGAATGAGCGCTTCCCGTCCGAGGCGCTCCGCCTCTGCTGCACATCTGGCCGGCGTCAGCTCGATCTCGTACTCGTCAGCCTCCTCCGGAGTGACCAGCTCGTAGCCGTCGTCGTCGTACAGAACCCAGAACTTCCGGCCGAAATAGTTGTCGTCGACGCGCACGAAGACCTCGGCGCCGGCGGGGAGGCATTCAGTATCTGCTCTTTTCATGCCCCGATTATATGGACGGCGCCGGCGGCGTTCGCCTCACCGGAACGCCTTGACCAGCGACGAGACCAGCGCGACCGTGCCGAAGCTGAAGAAGCCGAGCATGGCGAGCACGACGGCCATCGCCTTCTCGCGCTCCCTGTTCCTGGCGCGGCGCTCTTCGGGGCTTTCCTTCGGGCGGCGGAGCGCCTCCATGAGCGAATCGGGGCGGACCGTCACGGCAGCATGACCTCCTGGACGGACCACTGGCATCCGTACCCTTCGTCGGTGAACGCCCGTCGCTCGACGTAGTCGGCGTCCAGCCCCGCGCCCCTGCCGTCTTCCGTGTAGCGGTCCATGTCCTTCTTCACGAAGTCGTCCGCGCCCCTTTTCGTCGCGAACGCCTTCAGGACCACCGGCCGGAAGTCCGAGGAGTCCCCGATGTCGACGCACATCGCGAGCCACGCTGTCTTTCCGTTCTTCTTCGCGCTTTTCTTCATGTTCTTCATGTTTTGATTGTACCGGGAAACGCCAGGCCCCATTCGCTCACTCGACCAGCTTCCACAGGCCGAGCAGGACGATCGCGGACCCGACGAGGCCACCGAACGGCACCTGGCATTTCACCAGGAGCGAAAGCAGGCACAGTAGGCCCGCGAACTTCAGAATATGCGATATCACGTATGTTCTCCCTCTGGATTGTCGTATTCGTCGCCGTCGTCCATGGCCGACGAGACCTCCCGCCACGCGGCCCGGACGAGCCGGGCCAGCAGCAGGAGGACGACCAGGATTCCGGTCCCGGCGAAGACCCCTGTCACAGGGTCACCTCGATCGGGTCGTACGGCTCGACAGGGAGCTCCCAGAAGGCCTTGGTCGCGATGGGCTTGTCCATGCACGTCTCCATGAAGGACTTGACGTGGGCGTTCGTGGTCGCGCTGCGCCAGTCGGTGTGCCGGTGCACGTTTCCCTTCTGGTCGACCGACGCCGCGATCGTGTCGTAGCTCCGGAGGAAGCGCGCCTTGCCCGTGTCAACGAGCTTAGCCTTGCCGTAGAAGGACTTCCGAGAGGAAGTCGGGACGAGTTCTGTGATTGTCGTTTTCATGGCTCGATTATAGGATATGCCGTCAGGCTGTTTCGCCGGTCAGTCCTCTTCGTCCGGCACGATGCCGTATTCGCGCTCGGCGAAGTCGTTCGCGTCGTCCAGGCTCAGGTAGTTGAGGAGCACGTTCTCCAGAACTTCCTGCGCGTCAAGCGCGCCTGACTTGCAGAGGTCGATCAGTTCGTACGCGGGGTCGTTCGTTGCTGTCATGTGTTTTTCCTTTCGGTGGCTCGATTATGCAATCCGAGGCGACACGCTTTCGCCGCCCCAGCGCCGGTTAGGCCGCGTACCCGAGCGCCCGGAGCAGGTCGGCCGTCG
>CAZJAM010000113.1:0-2181 GCA_964544095.1 uncultured Anaeroplasmataceae bacterium
TTGATGGAACATTATTTTCCCATTCTTGTAATGCCATTCCTGATTCAACAGTTGATGCCATTAAGAAAGCACAAGCCAATGGAATAAAGGTATTTTTATGTACTGGCAGAGCACCTAGTGAACTACTTTGGTTTGATACAAAAGGAATAGAATTTGATGGTGGTATTTTTACTAATGGTCAATTAATTGCGGACTCTAAAGGAAATATACTTATTGAACATTTAATTGATGGCGAATTAAAAGATAAAGTAATATCTATGTTTAATGAAAAAAAGATATCTACTTATATCTCTACCGAATATGGTCTTTATCTAAACTTTGTGAATAACGCTTGTATTAAATGCCAAGCTGCAGTTAATTCTATAATTCCACAAATTAGCGAATATAAAGGTGAAAAGATATATATGGCATCAGCATTTTATGATGATGAAGAAGCATATAATGAAATAATTAAACTACAAGATATTGCCGATATAACTCAGTGGACGCAGGGTGCTGTTGATATTGTTCCATGTGGAATATGTAAATCTTCGGCAATCAAAGAACTTATTGACATATATAAGATTGATTTATCACAAACTATGGCCATAGGTGATGGTGAAAATGATATTGCTATGGTAAAAGAATGTGAAGTTGGTATTGCTATGGGTAATAGCATTGATGAATTAAAACAATGCGCAAATTATGTAACAAGCCACATCGATGGTGATGGTATATATAATGCCTTTAAACATTACAATTTAATCTAATGATTGTGTTGCTGTAAATATAGATAAATGTCTTAGATATTAACTATAGTTATGACTGAAACAAATATTAAGAAACAAATTATTGACTTTGCTTGGCCGGTATTAGTATCGACTGTTTTTACCGAGTTATACAACATCACCAATTCTGCTATTGTTGGCAATTATGTATCGTTAGAAGCTCTAAGTGCTGTTAGTGCTTGTACCTGGATATGTAATATATTCTCTTATTTATTCTTTGGTTTAGGAATGGGTGCTGGTATTGTAGTTTCTAGAAATATCGGTAAAAATGATAAACATCAATTATTTCTTTCTATTGATACAGCCATAATCTTTGGTATAGTTGGTGGCACTATTTTAACAATACTATCCGAAATATTTTTACCTTTATTAATGAAAATATCTAATATCAATTCTGATATATATGCCCTTGCCTATCAATATTTAAGAGTATATTTCATTGGCAATGTTTTTAGTTTTACCTATAACATTTCTCACAACATCATGAGAAGTTTTGGCCATACAAAACAATTGCTTTATTATTCAATTATTTCTTGTTTAGTTAATTTAGGTTTAGGAATATTATTTGTTAGAGTATTTGATTTAAGTGTAGTAGGAACATCTCTAGCAACCATCATTTCTCAATTTGTATCATTAATATGCTGTTTTGTCTTTCTTGCTGATAATGACTTAATTGAAACAAAGATTTGCAAATATGAATTCTCTTTACCTATGGCAATTGAAATATTTAAGATTGGAATCCCTGCTGGTTTTCAAAATATGTTAATAGCCCTAAGTTCATTAATGATTCAATCACAAGTTAATCTCTTTCCTAATGAATTTATTTCTGGTTTTGGTGTCGGTGAAAAAGTTGCCAATTGGGGGCAAAGAGTATCAAATGCCTTCTCTAGCGCAACACTAATGTTAGTCGCAAGATATATGGGTGGTGAAGAATATGATAAAGCAAGACTAACAATCAAAACAAGTCTAAAACTATCTAATATTTATAATACTTTAGTTATTATTGTTTTATTTATTTTTGCCCCACAGTTAGCAACATTATTTAATAGAAACCAAGAAATTATCACCTATGCTACGCAAACTATTAGATTTACCTTATGTAGTTTCTTATTCCTAAATTTCTCACATATCTATAATCATGCCTGTAGAGCAGCTGGCAATGTAAAAATGCCAATGTTTATTGCCATATTCACCCAAGCAATATGCAAATATTTATTTGTTACCATTGGTTTAAAGATTGTCTTTAGTAAATATATTATCTATTTTGGTAATGTTATTGGCTTTAGTCTTGCCGGAATTATAGCCTTTATCTATTTCAACACCAGTAAATGGACATTAGAAAATCATCTACGAATTAAAAAGAACTAATATCCTAGTTCTTCTTTAACAAATATAATATGTATTCTATCTTTAA
>CAZJAM010000114.1:0-2166 GCA_964544095.1 uncultured Anaeroplasmataceae bacterium
TAGTTCGATTAAGTTTAAACCGCTCTAAAGAAAAAGATAATTTATTATATCCTGTGGGTAAAATTCATTCTTTAAACCTTTATCCCTTAACTTTTGAAGAATATTTATTAAATGCAAATCCTTACCTTTTAGAACAAATACAAAGGGCATATCGCAACAAAGAAGCTCTGTTAGATTATGAACATAAATTAGCGATGGATCTTTTACATGAGTATTTGGTCGTAGGAGGAATGCCAGAAGTTGTTGATACATTCTTAAAAGAAAGATCTTATGTTGATGCAAGTGCAGTATTAAAAGAAATCTATGAGAATTATTTGGCAGACATGGAATTATATAACGTTTCTGATATTCAGATATTGCGCACAAGAAAAATTTATTTAAATATTTTTTCACAACTAAATAAAGAAAATAAAAATTTTAAAATAACACAAGTCGAAAAAGGAAAGAATAACAGAGATTATTTCGATGCATATGAATGGCTTGACTTAAGCCATATTGTGTATCGTTCAAAAAATGTTAGTGGTAAAGTTAATATTCCAATTCAACAAGAAAATGAAGGGCTATTTAGACTTTATTTAGCGGATGAAGGAATGTTTACTTATCAAGCCAAAGCAAAACAATCAGATTTTTTTGTAGAAAATAATAGAAATACACTCTCTGGTGTGTTTTATGAATCCTATGTTGCGGATGAGCTTGTATCTAAAGGAATTCCATTATATTACTGGACTGGTAAACAAGGTCATGAATTTGAATTTGTTGTAGAAAATAATTCAAAGATAATTGCAATAGATGTTAAAAAAAATAAAGGCAAATTAAATTCTTTAGAAGATTTTAGAAATACAAATGGTAAAAATACCATAATCAAAATATCATCTAATAATTTTGGTTATGATTCAAATCAAGATATTTTAACGCTACCTCTATATATGACTTTTATGCTTGCGAATGATTTAGCGAACAATCATCCAATTATAGAATAGAGAAATCAATAAATCCTAATAGAGTTTCTCTTGCGTTTGAAATAGTTATTATTGATGGCTAATATCAAAGATATCCAATAACTTAATAATTGTATCTTGACCATCGAGGCATGTATCTATTAACCAATTCTTCTCATTTCTCCATTCTGCTAATCCACGATAATAAAAATACTTTTTACTATCTTCGATAATGAAAGGAATAATGTTATGGTGCAAACATTCTTTTAACGCTATAAGTCTTCCTACTCTACCATTACCATCTTGAAATGGATGAATATATTCAAACTGCGCATGTAGTTCAATTACATCATTAATAGTGATATCCTTCTTTGCATTATATTCTGATATAAGTGCTTTCATCTTATCAGGAACATCCTTTGGTTTTGTAGTCTCTTTACCGCCAACCATATTAACCCTTTGTTTATAATCACCAACCTTAAACCAGCTTAAAGTAGAATCTTTTGTATCATGCTTTAATATGTAATGTAAATATTTAATAATATCTTCACTTAATTCATCTTCTGCAACATCGATAACATAATCAATTGCCCGAAAATGATGAATAGTTTCTAAAATATCATCAACTGGTATTCCATCACTTGAATCTATAGTATTAGTCTCAAAAATCATTCTTGTTTGATCTTGGGATAATTTGCTACCTTCTATATGATTAGAGTTATAAGTCATTAATATTTGTAATTCATGATAAAAACCACCAGATATTTTTGCATCCTTTTCATCTTTAAGTAATTGAAGAATATTGTTCGAAGAAACTTCTCTACACAAAAGATTTACATCGCAATCTAAATACTCAGCAATTTTTCCAAGTGTATGTCTAGATAACTTTTCACCTTTAGCAATCTTAGCAATCGTACGAGAAGAGATACCAATGCTTGTTAAATCAGTTTTTGTTATCCCTTTATTTTTTAGTTGATTATATAAACCATCATATGAATACATTATTAACCCTAATCTTTACTTTTTTTATTATACAACAGTTTAAAAGTAAAGGTTTTAAATAATAAAATCATAAAACTTGTTAAATGATTTAATCCAGTTATAGATAAATAATATTATCTTTATTCTTTAAAATGTTCTTCACCAATCTTACGATACTTAATATTGTTATACTCTTCTAAAGTATATTTACCATCTTCATAATCAATGATAGTAATTGAAGCATTAT
>CAZJAM010000115.1:0-2053 GCA_964544095.1 uncultured Anaeroplasmataceae bacterium
GGTGTTGATAGACCAACTTCTGGGAAAGTATTCATTGATGGTAAAGATATATTTAATTTTAACGATGATAAACTTGCTATATTTAGAAGAAGACAAGTAGGATTAATTTATCAATTCTATAATTTAATACCTATATTAAATGTAGAAGAAAATATAACACTACCACTTTCTTTAGACAATCGTGAAGTTGATAAAGAAAAATTAAACAATTTATTAACATTATTAGGACTACAAAATAGAAGAAATCATCTTCCAAATGAATTATCTGGAGGGCAACAACAAAGGACAAGTATAGGTCGTGCTTTGATTACAAATCCTACGATTATATTAGCAGATGAGCCGACTGGTAACTTAGACTCAAAATCAAGTGATGAAATAGTTGCTTTGCTAAAAAAATCAAACAAAGAGTTTAATCAAACAATTATTATGATTACACATAATATGGAAATTGCCAAAGTAGCTGATAGGATAATTAAAATTGAAGATGGAAAAATTGTTGAGGAGGTATAACCATGAACTTACTTAACAAATTAACTCTAAAAAATCTTAAATTAAATAAGAAAAGAACTATTGTTACTATTATTGGGATCATGCTTTCAGTTGCTTTAATAACAGCTGTAGCATCTATATACTATAGTGGTATAAAATCATTAATTAAATATGAAACATATGAAAAAGGAAACTTTCATACTGCATTTTATAATGTTCCTGTTAATGATATTGATATATTTGAAAATAATAGAAATATAGAAACTATCAATATTACTAAAAATATTGGCTATGCTGAAATAGATTCAAAAAATGAAAATAAGCCTTATGCTTTTATAAAGGCATTTACTAAAGATTCATTAAATAATTTATCTGTTAAAATGGTAGATGGAAGACTTCCTCAAAATGAAAATGAAATAGTAATACCAACACATTTGAAAACAAACGGAAGATTAGTTTTTAATATTGGGGATTCCATTACTTTAGATATTGGAAAAAGAGTTTCATTTGATGGTTCTGAACTTAATCAAAATGATTCATATCAAAAATTGGATGAAGACGAAGCTGGTGAATCTATTATTGATACCACTTCTAAAACATATAAAATAGTAGGCATTATAGAAAGACCTGCTACAAATATAGAAAGTTATTCTGCCCCAGGGTATACATTTATAACTTATCTTGAAGAAAATAAAATAAGTGGAGTTGTTGATGTATATGCAAGATTTTCAAAAGATGGTGCTAAAAATAGTTATGAAACTATTGCTAATATATTAGGTGTTGATGCAAAATTATTTAAAAAAGTTAATAGTCAAGAGAGAGCATCAAATGAAGAATTAGAAGAATATCTTAGTCAAATGGATAAAGCAAAATATACTGATATAAATGTTAATTCATATTTAATTGCATTAGAAACGAATCCTATTTCAAATAGTGGTATTGGTGGTTTAGGTATTGTTGTAGTAATAGTAATAGGAATAATTTTATTTACTTCAATATTTTGCATAAAAAATAGTTTTGATATTTCTATTACAGAAAAAATAAAACAATATGGTATGTTAAGAAGTATTGGAGCAACTAAAAAACAAATTAAAAGAAATGTCTTTTATGAAGCTACTATATTAGGATTAATTGGTATTCCCTTAGGAATATTACTTGGCTTTATCGCATCATATATGCTTATTATCATAAGTAATTATTATTTATCTGGAACATTTGCAGAGGGTTTAAAATTAGTATTTGTTTTTTCTTGGGTGGCTGTTTTAGTGGCTATCATACTTGGTATAGTAACAATTTACTTTTCTGCTTTTAAAAGTGCAAGACGAGCTTCTAAAACTTCACCAATAGATTCAATAAGAAATAGTGCTAATATTAAAATAAATTCTAAAAAAATAAAATCACCTAAATTAATTAAAAGTATATTTGGCATAGGTGGTGAAATATCGTTTAAAAACTTAAAAAGAAATAAGAAAAAATATCGAACTACAGTAATATCAATAGTTGTTTCTGTATTTGTATTTATTGCTCTATCTGGATTTATGAGTATAGCATTTCAGCAAGTAGA
>CAZJAM010000116.1:0-1935 GCA_964544095.1 uncultured Anaeroplasmataceae bacterium
AATGGCACTACTTGTAAAGGTACTTGTAAAAGAATGCAAACACTTGAAAAACTAATAAGTAAATATGAAAGATTATCTCAGGCATATGATAGAACTTGTTATGAGTTATCAGTAATTAATGGCACAGTTACTAAAGATGCCGTAAAGGAAATGTTTCTTAAATAAAAAGGAGTTTAATAACTCCTTTTATATTTATATATGTTTAGAATCCAATCTCATCTCTCAATAATATACTTTTCTAACGCTTGCTTTGCATCTTTCATCTCACCGCTATTATTTCCTGTTTGAAGATGCCCCAGTATTGCATTGAGAACTCTTAGAGTCATTTTACTGTCCGATTCTAGTGTGGCTAATCTCTTATTATCATTATCTTGGTGAAGCTTAATATTTTTAATTTCATCTTGCATTTGTTTATATTTTTCATTGTAGTCTTTAATGGGCTTTGTTATATAACCTGCTCCTGCAATTAATACTCCAATTACTGAAATAGCCCCTACAATTTCTCCTACAGTTAAACTCTCTAACATATATATCTCCCTAAGTTTTATATTTCACTATCTTATATTACATTTTCAATTATATCATGTATTTGTTTCAAAGTTTCTCTTAATAGTTTATTTTCGCTATCTAAATCTTTAGATTTTGGATAATATGTTACTGTATCTTCTACCCCAGCTACCCACATATCATCATCTAGTTTATACCAAGTATAGTTTCCATCTTTTTTAGTAGACATTACATTGTATATACCTATTGGGCAATATAAACCTGTTGAGAATAATTCACCATTCGGTGTTTTTCTTACATTTAGTTTTTGACTAAATACTTCTATTTGGTCTTTACTTGTATCTCTACTTACTCTCTTATCATTTGGAGATAAGTAAATAAATCCTAATAACTTACCCACACCAGCTAATGTTGCTTTACCCACAACTAATTCTACTTGTCTACTTCTAAAGAACTTATAATTTCTTAATGACTTGTCATCATCATAATTAGATTCACTTATAATAGCATGAGTATCATCTACTTTTCTCTCAACTATTGCGACATGACCACAGTTGCCATCAAATACAGCAATAGAGCCTGTCTTAATTTCACTACCTGTTGGATAACCTGTTTGTGTAAACCAATACTTAGCATTACTAAAACCTACACTACCTTTTCTTGCTATGTCTTTAAGTCTAGCATCTGACTCTAATAATTCATTTGCTCTCATCATAGCATAAGTAGTACAGTTAGGAATTGCTATACTTGATGTTGCTGATGAAGTATTAAACTTACCGCTAGGCACATAATACTTATTATTTGCATAATCAAATACACCTAATCTTTCTAAGAACATAGTTTACCCCTTTATTTCTTCATCATCTTCACTTGGTTCATTGTAATCTAATAGTGGGTCAACAGGGGTTACTGTTTTATCAATTTTGCCATATTCAATAAAGTTTTCTATTGCTTTTGCACCCCAATATAGATATACTGCTTGTTTTGCATATTCAATGGCTTCTAATAAAGTAAGTGTTTTATCACCTATTACTACTGATAGATTACCTCCATAGATTTCAAAACCAGCGACAGTTAATGCCGCAGAAACTGCCCAGAATAAATAACCTCTTGTTCCTTCAATTAAAGTTTTCCAATCAAATGTTCCTGACTTTAATGCTTTTGCAACCCCTGATACTGCATTACCTAACATTAATATAGTTAGGGCAAGAATAAATCTTAAAAAATCTTCTGTAAAAATGTTTTCAAAAATATTCATAATTATTTCTCCTTTTTAATTAGTGCGAGTAATAAGACACCTGTTAGGCATCCACAAATATAAACTATAAAATACATCATCCTTCTAATTCCTGTATTCTCTTACGAGCCTCTTTTCTCTTTGCGATTACATCGGCATAGTATTCTTCAGTTCTTCCACCCTCTTTAATA
>CAZJAM010000117.1:0-1914 GCA_964544095.1 uncultured Anaeroplasmataceae bacterium
TTGCGCTTATATAAGTTCCTAGTTCATCTCTATCGAACCAATTTTCTTTATATTCAATCCATTCACACTCGTCATTTTTAATTAATTCATTCAAATACTCTTTATCCATAATGCACCTCTAGTTAAGATAATTATATCATACATTTCTAAAAAGTGAGCAAAAAAGTGAGCAAAAAAGTGAGCAAAGATTTATTTATTTTAGTTTTTTTCATTAATGCCTTATCTATTAATTTTAAAAAACAAATTTATCTTCAAATTTTTTCCAAAACTCCCCAAACAATCCGCGAATTTCCCAAAATATTTTTTACATACAATAGAAACAAAATTAATAATTTCACTTTTTAAATAAAACATTTACTTTTGCATAATAACTTATTGACTTGCATAAATTTGCACTTCTATACATACAAATCCGCACTTATTTATTGCACCCATAGGTTTAAAAAGTGAATCTTGCATATAAGCGCAAGACTTTGCATTATATTGTAATATTATGTAATATAAGATATTAATTTGTTTAAATTAATCATTAACTTTCCAATAGCCGACCTTTTTGGCACCAATTCTTTATATTGCATCAATTTTCTGCAATTTATTTAAATTATTAGAAATAGCCGAATGCCCAAGTCCCAACTCTTTCATAGACATTACACTAGTAGTATTAGGATTATTTTTTAAAAGTTCTACTATTTTTAACTAGGTTCTATTAAGCCTTATATCCATTTCTACTCCACTATTATTACCCACTTTTATTTATGGGTGATAATCTGCGACATTGATACGATTGAAAGGAATAGAAGCTTGTAATAATTTCGATAATTCTAATAACATTTCTATAGGTCGAATATAAACACCAGTTTCCCATCTAAAAATAGTTTTATTTGTACTACTTATTTTACGTGTGCAAGTTATTCTCGAATTAAACTTTTCAACTATTTTGGCTATATTCATTTCTCTACTTAAAAAATGATAAAAAAATCTAGTCTAATTATACTTCCCATAGATAGCGAATTTCTAATTTTTTACAGTTGTTAAAGTCAATATGAATTTGTATAAAAAAGATTAAGTTTAAACCATTTATTATTAAAAAAATGCTTTAGAAAGGTTTCTAAAAGAAGAGATTATTGATATTTTCAAATATAAAAAAAGATACTAAATGTAAATTAAACACACTTAGTATCTCTATTGAAGATAAGTTTAAATTCTAACTCCAAACCAAAATTATAGAATTGTTGAAATATAATACACACTATTACATTTTCTGGCAAAGAAAACAACATCAATAAATGATATAATTTCAGGATTCATTGTCTTTACTATAAAATTTTCTTAGCATTCAAATCTAAGTTAACTATTGTATGTAATATTTGTAGGCATACATAATTAATAAAATAGTTCTTCTTCTTTTAAATTTGCAATAATATCTTTAATTTTCTTATCTTGTAAAACAAATTCTGGTATAGATTCAACATCATCAAAATCTACTGTAAAGCCATTATCTGAACCTATTCCATATATTTTATCATTACCATTTTCATCAATTAAAGAAATAGTATAAAAAACATCATTATAATTAAACGATACATCAAATCCGCTTTTAATCAAATTAATAAATTCATCTATTCGCATATGATAATACCCCCTTTCTTTCTCTCTATATTATTTCCTATTTCTATTATATGTGTATGAGGGACTTTATGTCTATCAGACCTGCCATGATCAGTGTAATCAACATCTTTATATGCATTACCTTTTTCATCATAATATCTAATTCTAATTATTTTACCATTTTCATCTTTTTGAATTTGAATTGAATTAGGTAATTGTCCAGTCATTGGAAGCTTATGAGGATTAATATTATTTTTAAATTGATAAGTATTTAAATCATTTAGTTTATTTAAAAGTTCAAAGTTC
>CAZJAM010000118.1:0-1899 GCA_964544095.1 uncultured Anaeroplasmataceae bacterium
AAGCTTAAATTCATATGACATATAAGCTTTTAATAAGAGCATTTTTTTAGATATTTAATTTAATTATAATATTTCCATTCTATTAAAAACTTTTCCAACAATATTTTTTCATGAATTCTAATATTTCACCATTATCTCTATTCTCATAATAGATAACTAACATTTTTTTAAATTCAGGAACTTTATTTTCAGGAATCACTAACAACCCCGCTCCTTTTGATATTAAAAAATGGTTAGCAAATATCACAGAAACTCTTTTATTGCCATCATTAAAAATTTGAGTTTTCATGCAATATAAACATAATTCAATTGCTATATCAATTGGTTCAATATTTTGATTTAATATTTCATTAATATTTTCTTTTACATCATGTTCAATAGGCAAAGGCGGAATATAAGATGTTCCTCCTATTGTAACAGGAACAGATCTAATTCTACCTCCATAAGTATAGAATCCTTCATTTACAAGACTTGCTATATAACAAAGTATTGAATAGCTTGAGTTAGATGCAACAACATCTTTATCCATAATAAATTCCCATGCATGTTTTAAATTTAATATTTTTTGAACGTCTGTAGGAGTCATTCCACTAACTTTTCCATTTTCAATAATTGTTTCAGTGTCAGGAAATGTAGTTGCTATTCCCTCTAAAATCGCTTGATCATAAATATTTGATTTCATATTAGCTCTAGCAAAATCAATGTTTAATAATACACGAGAAGATAATTCTTGTTCAGTATAACCTAATTTTAAAAGTTCATTATTTAATTTTCTTATTTGCTTTTTATATTCTTTTCGCTCTTTTAATAATCTAGAAATAGATGCAAATAATTCATCTGAATATGAATCAACATAAGTAGATGTATAATGACCTAAAATACGTTTTCTAATATAAATATATTTCTTACCATCTCTATCTTTAATTTCAATAGATCCATCATATGGTATTAGATTTAATCTTGCATTGATTTCTGCTCTTTGTTCTAACAATGTTTGAATTTGTAAATATTGATTATCCATATGTTGCTCCTTTTGGGGTGATTTTTTTGTAATATTTTATCATTTTGCACCCCAATTGTCAATGAATGGTAAATCAATGAAACTATTTATCTATATAGTTTTATCTTTTCAACAGTAACAAAAACAATGACATTAATATCAATCTATAACACCATATTTTTCATCCATTGCTTCTTCTCTTTCTATGTCTATATCAGCATTAACTGGAGATATTTTCTTTAAATTTTCAAGTGTTTCATAGACTTTCATTTTGTCGTTTACATATTCCTTTCTTATAAGTTTTATAAGTAATTTTAAATTTGTTTTATTATAAAGACTTGCAAGACGCTCCATAAGTTTAAAATCACACGTAGAAAATTCATCTTCATCAATTCTTTTGTCTATAAAAAGAAGTTCTTTAAGTTCATTAATATTTTTAACAACTCTCCATTTACATAATGAATCACAAATGGCTTTTTCTTTCATTGCTATCTTTACCATGTATCCTTCGCTTTCTATATATGTAATACCCTCTGAAAAAGCTTGAACAGGTATATCACTATATTCAAATCGTCCAAATACGTTTTCGAATGTTTTGTTCTTATGATTATTCAATGTTGCGGATGTTATTGCAAAAACTTTTTCTGGTATTAAATTATAATATGATAATGCCCAGTCAAAACTTAAGTATGACGGAGATAAAATAGCAGATGCTAACAAAAATGGTGAAACATTCTTATTTGTTTCATATATTCCTTTAGTTAATCTAAAGATAATTCCTTTATCAGTATCTCTTTTTATCTTATCTAAAGGATTAACATAATCTGAATATTTTTCTTTTAACATATTTGTCGTAATTATCATATTTGCACCTCTAAATACAATTATATTGGATTTTG
>CAZJAM010000119.1:0-1868 GCA_964544095.1 uncultured Anaeroplasmataceae bacterium
ATTTTTAAAAGGTAAAAGTGAACCTGTAAATAAACAACTATTTGATATTTTTAGAGCATGCAATTTTGCTGAAGAGAGTGGACATGGAGTTCCTAGTGTTGTAAGTGTATACGGTAATGATGCATATGTTTTCTCTGATTTTTATATTGATGTAATTATACCATTTAATAAAGAAGGTTTTGAAAAAACAACCAGAAAAACTGACAGAAAACAACTAGAAAATGTAAAAGAAGAAATAATTGAATTATTAAAAAATAATGGTCGAATTTCAAGAAAAGATTTATGCATTATTTTAAATCTTACTGAGGGAAGTATTAGGCATCATTTAAACAAACTTCAAGAAGAAGGTAAAATAGAGCATATAGGTCCTGACAAAGGTGGATATTGGAAAGTAAATGATTAATTTAGCATCAAAACGTAAGTAATCGTAAGAACTTGCACCTACTTGCATAGTTTCACCTAATAAATCTATGGGCGAAATAAATAATAATGGATTTGTATGTAAAGAAGTGCATATTTATGCAGGGCAATAAGTTATTATGCAAAAGTAACTGTTTTTATTTAAAAAGTGATATTATCAATTTTGCTTTTTAATATATGTAAAAAAGATTTTGGGGAATTTGTGGATTATTTGGGGAATTTGGGGAAAAATTTGGGGAACTTTATTGGACAAATTACTCAAACTTTAATATAATAATATCGAGGTGATTAACTATATGTTTAAACAATTGATTGCAGAATGTACAGATTATGATTTTAAAGAGAACCTAGAAGTTAGTAAACCAAAGTCATGGTTAAAATCTGTTTCAGCATTTGCTAATGGCATTGGTGGAAAAATATTTTTTGGAATTAATAATGATAAAGAAATAGTTGGTATTAATAATCCACAAGTTGATATTGAAAAAATAAGTGATTTAATTGATAAATTGATTTCACCAAAAGTGATTTTCCAAATCAATCCATATTTAGAAAATGATAAAACATTTTTATGCCTAAGTGTTAATCAAGGAACATCCACACCATATTATTATCAACATGAAGGAACAAAAATTGCTTATATTAGACAAGGTTCATCATCAGTTGAATGTCCTAACTATATTTTAAATGAATTAATATTGAAAGGGACAGGTAAAACTTATGATGGAATTATTACAGGATATAAGAAAGATGATTTTAACTTTTCAATATTAGAAAATGATTTTTTAGAAAAAACTGGTACTAAATTTACAAAAGAAGATTATATTTCATTTAATTTGGTTAATAAAGAAGGATATTTAACTAATTGTGGTGTATTATTTGCTGATACAAATAATTATAGGCAAAGTAGAATTTTTTGTACTAGATGGAATGGAAATGATAAAACCAACGAACAAGAAGTTTTAGATGATAAAGAGTTTAATGGATCTATTATAAGGCAATTAAAATTAGCCATTGATTTTTTTAAGTCACATACGAATATTAAATGGCATAAAAGTAGTTCTCATACAATTTATGAACCTGATTATAATGAAGAAGCAATTTTAGAAGCTTTAGTAAACGCTATTATTCATAGAAATTATAATAATATTGGTGCTGAAGTTGTAATGAATATTTATGATGATAGAATCGAAATTACTTCACCTGGTATTATGGTATCAGGAGACCCTATACCTAGAGTTGTAAATTATCCATTTGAGTCTATGAGAAGAAATCCTTATATTGCAGATGTTTTTTGGCGTTTGGGATATATGAATAGAAGAGGATCAGGTTTAGCGAAAATAACTAATTCTACATCTAAATTGTTTAATGATAATGGAGAACATGTAACATATCAAATTAGAAATTCTTTTTTCGTAGTTACTATTGATAACGCTAACTATATACCATTG
>CAZJAM010000120.1:0-1856 GCA_964544095.1 uncultured Anaeroplasmataceae bacterium
CGTTTTCCTTATCTTACATTCATATGCACTTTCTTGCATACAAATCCATTATTATTAATTGCGCCCATAGATTTATTAGATGAGCCTGTGCAAACAAGTGCAAGATGGCGCATATAGATACATTCACTATAACTTAGAATAATACTCACTACAATAATCTTGAATTATAAATTTACCATTATTAAGAGTGTTTAATCTATCTTTAATAATTTTTAATAAAGATAAAATATATTCTTTATTATCTTTTTCAGTTTTTTCATCAAAAAAACATGGTTCTTCTCTATCAAAATGATAGAAAGATGTATATAAGTCTTCTAATTTTTTTGAAGTCTCATTTAATACAACATCATTATAAAAATCTTTATAGCACTCTTGCTCATTATAAAATTCAATACCTTTTTCATCACAATACCATATAGGGCTGTGTAAGAATTCTGTCATTATTTTTATTATATACATTTTAATCTTCCTTTCTTGGGTAAGCTGATACTATAAACCCATTAGTTCCAACAACTATAATTACAATATAATTACCATTATTTTCATAAACATATTCATAACCATCTCTACCACCTATATTTTTTAAAGTCTTACTCAATTGATTCCAAGATGTTATTATTTCATGAATCTTTGCTGGTATTTCATTTTCGTTAATATTAAGGAGATCTTTAAAATTTTGTTTATGCCTTGAAATAATATGTTTTAATCCTACTCTATCATTCCCTTTTTCAAGCCAAACTAGTTTACCATCGTTAGTTTCACAAACAAATACTACTTCTTCTTTATTAAATTTAACTCCAGCATTTTCCAATTTCTTTATATCCGCTTTGCTATATAAAGTATCAGACTTTTGTTTATTATCTTGTTCTTTCTCTTTTTTAGTACTTTCTTCTATCTCCTTAACTTTATTCTCATACACTTGATTTTGTAATGTTGTTTGAGGTGAAGTACCTATTCCTTTACCAATTCCAGAGTTATAGTATCTACCCATTTAATTTACCTCCAAGAATAATATTTCTTTCCTTTAGTAAATTATTAGGTATCATTACTTCTATACCTTTACTTGTTGCATAACTAAATAATTCTAATGATTTAGAATTATCTATAGATACATCATATATTATAATTTGTTTAAGATTATGTAAATGATCTACAGTATACTTTATAGTTTCTAATAACAATTCTTTTTGTCCTTTATCTTTTAAAGAACCTTTAGTTGAAAATGCCACAACATAACAATCTTCAAGTCCATCAAGCATATATTCAAATGATTTTCTTGATGCATATGTAATATTTGGTATTACTAGTTTATCAAACAATAATGTTAAACCTAGTGATACAATTCTAGATTTAAAAATATTGTATAGATTTATTGTTTCAGGTATATCACCACACATAGAATAATCAGGTGATATAAAATATAATACATCTTTAAATCTTTCTTTGTACTCGTTTAATAGTTTTTTATCATTATAATAAATCGCATTAAATAAACTATTTTTGTAATCAAATACTTTATCATATTCATAGAAACATACACATGTATTACTAGTTTTAGTATAATCATGTTTATCCGAATATAAAACTAGATAATCAATATTTACATACCTTGGTGATAATACTCTTGGCATATCATATAATCCTACACATGTAGTTTTATTAATTAAATCCATAAACTTAAGATTTAATTTATCTTTTAAATCTTTTTCATTATATTGATTAGATAATGAATTAAGATTATTTAAATTGTATTCCAACATAATATTTATACTCGCTTTCCGACCCTATAGGTCTATTAACTATTGAAATTTTGATAATTTATGTTAAAATACAATTGTCTAGGTTGTACATTTAAC
>CAZJAM010000121.1:0-1843 GCA_964544095.1 uncultured Anaeroplasmataceae bacterium
GGGGCTGTGAAAAAACTCAATTTTTAAAAGATTGAGTTTCACAGTCCTTTTTATTTATATTTGTACGAATCTTTGGCTAGTTGATTATTAGATTTTTTTCTATTCTTCGACGCTTTATTAGATAATCGTTTTGCACTTGGCTTTTTAAAAACCTCAAAGGTTAAATTTTCAGGTGCTTTCCAATAACCAAATTTTGCTTTACCAGAATAAAATCTAAATAATTTTCTTATGTTATAACCTAAACATACTAGCATAAATTCTGTAGATGTTTTTTCTATAGATGTTCTTCTAAATCTTTCATACATAAAATCTTGTTTTATTACACCAAATGCTCCTTCCACTTGCGAACTACGATTAACTCTCATTTCTATTCCTTTAGGTGAAAGAAGATTAGATTCAGCTTGTTGTATATAGGCTTGTAATTTTGGATTTACTTCAAATATTTTAAAGTCTTGCGATTTGTCTATCATATGTCTTTTACAATATAGGCAAAACTTACAGTCATTACATCCTTCAACTTTATAAAACACCCCACCTCGTTTTCTTGAATGAGTTGTTAAACTTGTATAAACATAACCATGTAATCCATTTAAGCAGGTAATAGTATTATCATTATTTAGTTTATATTGGCTTGGCCTAGAACCAGATACATTACCTTCCCAAGTGAAATATTTAACATAATTTTCAATGTTGTGTTCATCTAAAAATTTATAATTTTCATATGATCCGTATCCTGCATCTGCGCAAATAGAATCGGGATATTTACCATACATCTCATTATATTTCTCAATTATTTTAATGAAATCGGTTATATCTGAGCGTGATTGAGTGACAATATATGACGAAATCAAGCCATACATTACGCATAATTGAACATTATATGCAGCATGCATATTACTTCCAAGTCCTGAATAATAATCTTCTTTGAGACACATCGCTGTTGCGTCATGATCTGTTTTATAATAAGAGTTTCTATTTGGCCCACAAATCCTCTCTTTCTCTTCATAATCTAAACTCTTATATAAATATTGTTCTAAAGCCTCTAAATCTTTTCTTATTGTTTTATTTTCTTTTAATGCTAAATCATAATTTTTTAGTTTATTATTTAATTCTGTTAATTTATCAGCTATTTGTTTTGAATCTATAATCCCATCTTGTGGAATTCCACGTTCTAATTCATATTTTTTAAAGATTAATCTAATTTTCTCGCTTAATTTAATATGAAAAGTTGTTGGTTTCCATACAAATTTATATTTGTTAGAATTAGCCTCAAATTTAGAACCATCAATATAAGCTTTATCCATTTTAAGATTACATTCTTTAAATATTTCATTCGTAATTAAAGAAAAAATTTTATCTCTATTTGGAACTATAAAATTATTAATAAAGTTACCAATGGTTTTATAACTCGGTACATTATTTTCGTTAATATAAATAGTTCTTAAATCGTATGTACATAACTCTTCAATATTTCTTAAAGACGCTTTACCGAAAGCGAATGAATATAGAATTGTAGCTAATAAGTTATATGGATTATATGTTGGTCGTCCTCCTTTTGAATACTCATGATTTATAGTCTCTTTAAGTAAATCACAAACACCCGATTTACTTAATAAATTTAAAAATTTATCAATTTTTTTAGTTTCCTCAGCCTTTATAGTTGAGGAACATATAAAAAATACTTGTCTCGTGTTATAATAAGTCATGTAGAATATTGTAAGCCAACTATATTCTAGCATAAAAAAGGCTCCGGGTTCGATTCCCCGAGCTTTTTTCATTAAAAAGTGTAAAAAAAGGCTGTGAAACTCAATCTTTTAAAAATTGAGTTTTTTCACAGCCCCTT
>CAZJAM010000122.1:0-1834 GCA_964544095.1 uncultured Anaeroplasmataceae bacterium
ATATATAAAATATTTTAAAAATAATACATTAAAGATTTTTAATGAAAATTACAAAGATTAAAAAAGAACTTTGTTTTGAAGTTAAATTTTTTGATAATGTTAAAAATATTATAGGTTTATACACAATTAATATTAGTTATTTAGATAAAAGATAAGTATTTTATAAATTTGATAATTGATAATAATGCATCATTATGCAAGTATCAGTACTAATTTGCATCTACTTGCATAGGCTCACCTAATAAATCTATGGGCGAAATAAATAATAATGGGTTTGTATGCATAGAAGTGCGTATACAGGTAAGATAAGGAAGTTGTTAAGTTCGTATTTTAGAATATAAATGGTAAAGAGTCACCAATTTCTATTTCGCAAAAATGAATATTGCTAAAAAATGCGAAACAGAATATAATGGTTATAGAGGTGGGATAATGAAACTTATTGAAAGAAAAAGTTACTTGGAAAAACTTGTTAATGTAATGAATGTTCCTGATATAAAAGTTATAACTGGAATAAGAAGATCTGGTAAATCGAAGTTATTGGATTCATTTCATCAATATTTGCTTAATACTGATTGTAATATAATTCATATAAAACTTAATCTAAAAGAATTTGAAGACCTGCTTAATAAAAATGCTCTTTATGAATTTATATCTCAAAATTACATAGATGGAAAAATTAATTATCTTTTGATAGATGAGATTCAAATGTGTAAAGGCTTTGAAACAATAATTAATAATTTATATGAAGAAGAAAAATATGATATATATTTAACTGGATCTAATGCCTTTTTATTAAGCAGTGATTTAGCTACTTTATTTAGAGGAAGAGTATTTGAAATAAATATGTATCCTTTTTCATTTAAAGAATACATGCTATATTATCCTTCTTTGGATATAGATAAATCGTTTGATACGTATTTTAATTCTACAGGTATGTCGGGTGCATATTTGTATAAAAATGAAAAAGATTCCTTAAAATATATTGAAAATATTGTTAAAACAACGATAATTAGAGATATTGAAGATAAATATAAAATTGAGAATAAAGATTTGCTGAAAATGATTTATGAATTTTTAATGGATAATGTTGGTAATCAAACATCAATTAGAAATGTATCTAACAAATTAACTTCATCAAGCTATAAAACAAATGACAAAACTTGCGGTAGTTATATAGACTATTTATGTAAAAGCTTTTTGTTTTACCCAATTCAAAGATATGATGTTAAAGGTAATAAATATTTAGAGTCAGATAAAAAATATTATCTGGTTGATATCGCTTTTAGAAAAGCTATATTAGGTAATAGATTTATAGATAGAGGACATTTATACGAAAATCTTGTAGCTATTGAGCTTCTAAGAAGAGGATATGAAGTATATGTAGGCAAACTCTATAAAAAAGAAATTGATTTTGTATGTATAAAAGATGGGAAAAAATTATATATTCAAGTAAGTGATGACATCACAAATGGAAATACATTTGAAAGAGAAATAACGCCATTAAAGCAAATTAAAGATGCATATCCTAAAATGCTTATTGCACGAACAAAGGATAATACAACAGATTTTGATGGTATTCAAATTATTGACATTGCTAGATGGTTGCTTGATTAAATTAATTTAGATACAAAATGGTTAATGATTAACTTTAAATATATATGCAACATTATGCAAGTTGATGTAAGATTTTGCACCTATTTGCATAGTTTCACCTAATAAATCTATGGGCGCAATAAATAATAACGGATTTGTATGTATAGAAGCTCATGTGATGGTAGTATAAGGAAGTAGTTATGAAGAGAAATCATTTGTTTTGTCTGTTTATGTAAACTGT
>CAZJAM010000123.1:0-1829 GCA_964544095.1 uncultured Anaeroplasmataceae bacterium
AGGATACGAATCAACGATTCCAGCAGTAATAAATATTGCTATAAAATTAATTGATAATAACAGACTTTATTCAACACAAAGTATAGGAATAACAAAAAAACATACTTATTTCTAAGGGGTGCATTTTGCTTCTAGGGGTTGTGTAGTGGTAAGCTAAAAGTAGACAATGAATAGTGGGTGCTAAAATCGTATCAATATAGCATACCTTAGACAAATGAAACTAATACGAAGGATAATTGCATAATAGGTATATATTATGCTCCAGGGCACTTCGTTGTTAGGGCAAAGTTAGATATTGTCCATAATAAAAAGAAAAAATAGTAGCGAAAGCTACTTTTTTTTATAATGGATATAAGAAATCTTAAATTATGTGAATGCTTAATCAAATAGATTTTACAAGTTAATATTTCGCCAGTTATTTCGCCAAAAATAATATAATTAATATAAGTGGCGAAATATCCAAGGAAGAATTCGCAGTATTAAGTGTTTTTAAGGTAAATAAAAATGCAATTAAAGATGAAGTGATTAGGCAAACTGGACTTTCAAGTCGTACAATTGATTGAATTATAAAATCCTTAAAAGAAAAGGAATTGCTTAAAAGAATTGGTTCTAATAAAAATGGTTATTGGGAAGTAGTAAAATAGAGTTCGTCTCCGCTTTATTTAGGTCCACCATTAAAATAAAACCGAATGATTGTTGCATAATAAGAATATATTATGTCACTGAATAATTCGTTGCAAGGTCAAAGATAAATCTTGCCTGTAATAAAAAGAAATAGTAGCAGTAGAAATACTGCTATTTTTCTTTTTATATTAAGAATAAAATATAAACGTTATAATTTTACATTTTTATTACAAATAATACTGCTTTTTGCGAATGTTATTTTTTAAAAATGTAAAAATTTTCCGAAAAAGTATTTGTAAAGTTAATAAATGCATGATACACTATTGATGAGGTGATAAAAATGTTAATAAAATTTGAAGTTGAAAACTTTGAAGGATTCAAAGATAAACTAGTATTTGATTTAGAAAGTCATAAAAGATATACTTTTAATGATTCTTTAGTCGACAAAAGAATTGTAAAAAAAGCACTTATTTATGGCCCTAATGGAAGTGGTAAATCATCTTTATGCCAAGCTATTATGGATATTACATATCATATAGTTGATAAGGAAAAGTATCTTATGCCACTTGATCGATACTTCAATGCTGGTTCAAATAACAACAAGGCTACATTCATATATACATTTAAGTTTGATAAACAAATTGTAAAATATGAATATGTTAAATCTACTCCAGTATCATTAGTTTATGAAAAATTATATGTTAATGATAAGCTAGTCTTTGAATATAATTATTATGATGAAAGTCATAATTTAAATTTAATTGAAGAAGCTAAAACTTTAAATATTAAAAATGTACCTCAACAATTATCTGTTATTAAATTCATTTACAATAATACTATTTTAAGCGAGAAATCACCAATCTATAAACTTGTTAAATATGTTGAAGGAATGCTTTATTTTAAAAGCTTAACCGAAGGTAATCAATATGTTGGTTACTCTAATGGACCTGAATCATTATCTTCAATTGTTATTAGACAAGATAAAGTAAAAGATTTTGAAGAATTCCTTACTAGTCAAGGGATGAAATACAATCTTTGTGTATATCAAAATCAAAGTGGTGTAAATGATTTAGGGATAAAATTTGATAATGGTAAAATTATGCCATTTAATAGTATTATTTCATCTGGTACAAAGACTATATGGTTGTTTTATTGTTGGATGCTTGAATTCAATCATCTAACAATGTTAATTATTGATGAATTTG
>CAZJAM010000124.1:0-1770 GCA_964544095.1 uncultured Anaeroplasmataceae bacterium
TTAAATTATCTATTCTTGCAAGATAATGCAAAGCTTTGCGCTTTACTGCAGGCTCCCCTAATAAATCTACAATTGATAATAATGGGTTTGTAAGTATAGAAGTGTGTATAAAGGTAAAATAACTAACTCATGAAATATTTTATGATGTTTCTTTGATAATTTAATATTTGGGGACATGAAGGAACATGAAGGGAACATGATGTTGACATCACAAGGAACATGATGTAAAATTACACTACAAGGAGTATTTATTTATGAAATATTTGGTTGAAATTTTAGACAAGTTAGAATTTGAAAATAAAGAATATGAATATAAATTTAAATTAGAAACTGAAATAGATAAGATTGAAAAATGGGCTAAATCTATTGTTGCGTTCTCTAATTGTATGGGTGGTATTATTTTTGTAGGTGTTAATGATGACGGAGTAGCTGTTGGCCTTAATAAAAAAGAAATTGATAATACAAAAATATTAGTTTTAAGAACTATAAATAGATATATTTTTCCTCATGTAGAAGTAGAGTTTGAAGTTTTTAAAACTGATGAATTATTATATGTTTTAGGAATTAAAGTAGATTATGTAAATGAAATTGTAATATTTAAAACTGGTGACTATAATGAGAAAGTCTATGTTAGAGAAAACGGATCATCTGTTCCTGCATCAGTTTCCAAAATTCTTAAAATGGGTAAGCGAAAACTAGGCATTGATAATCAAATATTAAAGGTTCAATATCAAAAAAACAAATTTAAAATGTATAATAACCTAGCTAAACGTTATAGACTTGATAAAAAAGAACCTACTATAGAAATACTTATGAGTAATGAGGTAGTTAATAAAGATGGTAGAATTACTCAGGGATTAAATATGTTTTCTGATGATTATTCTAATGATGATACATTACTTGTATGTAGACTTTGGAATGGCTATGATAAAGGTGTAAATGAATCATTAGATATAAAAGAATTTAAAGGCTCATTGTCTTATGTTTTTGATGAAACAATTAAATTTATTTCTAGAAATTCTCGAAGTGGATTTATAAAAATGAAAAATGGAAGTAGATTGGATACATTATCATATCCTGAAATTGCAATTAGAGAAGCTGTAGTTAATGCTATTGCACATAGAGATTATTCTATAGAAGGTACACAAATAGATGTTGATATATATAAAGATAGACTAGAAATAACTTCTCCGGGATGTTGGCTTTTAGATAAAAAAACTTCGGAATATGATTTAAAACATATCCCATCAATTAGGCGAAATAAAATTATTTGTAATTGCTTTCAAAGTATAGGTCTAATGGAAAAAAGTGGTAGCGGAATAAAAAAGATAGTTGAAAGTTATGAAAATTTTAAAGAGCCTAAAATAGAAGCGAATGATGATTTTTTTGTGATTACTTTATATGATATATTAGCTGATAAAATAGAATTAGACAAATCTGGAAGCAAATATGATAATTTAATATTAGAATATTGTACTGATATTGCAAGAAGCAGAGAAGAAATTCAACAATATATTGGATATTCTAGTAGAGGACATTTTATGACTGAAATTATGAAGCCATTGCTTGAAAAAGGATTAATTGTTCAAACTGCTCCTTCAAAATCCAGAAATCAAAAGTATTTAACAAAGAAGTAACTATATAATAAAAAATTGATTTTGCATTTAAATGCAATCAATTGTAAGTACTTGCACCTACTTGAATAGTTTCACCAGAGTATTCTATGGGCGCAATAAATAATAATGGTTTTGTATGCAAGAAAGCGCATAT
>CAZJAM010000125.1:0-1757 GCA_964544095.1 uncultured Anaeroplasmataceae bacterium
AACTTGAATTAACACTTTCATCAACTTTTCCAGGAATCAAATGAATCCTAATTGCCCCAGGCCCATTAGGATTGAATGTAGTTTGAAGAACTTCACTGAAGTTTTCTTCCATATACTTTTTTAATCTTGATTTAAACATAATATTAGCCCCTTATATCAATATAATAAATCAATACTAATCCATAATTATTAGTGGTCTAAATGTGGTAAAAAAAGATAGATTTAGACAACTAATATTATTCAAATAAATCTTTTAAAGTAACTTCACTACCTACTAAACTACTATATTTATTTTCTTTTACACCATAAGTAGTTATCATTGTTAACTGTAAACCATAATTAGTAGAAGTACTATGTCTAAAAGCTTCGATTTTATTTCTAAGTTTTAAATCATAATCCTTATCAATAACAAATTCCTGAGTTGAAAACTTTATTTCACAAAGATTAATAATTCTATCTCTTCTTTCAATTATTAAATCAATTTGTGCACCGCTGGTGCCAAGTTCTTCATCACCTCTTACATACCAAATATATTCATCAGTCAAAACACCTGCAATTCCAAGTTTCTTTTTTATTTGTTTAACATGATCTTTACATAATTGTTCAAAAGTAAAACCAGACCAACTTTTTCTTGATGGATTATCTATTGCCTTACTCCAATAATGTTCATCCTTACCATTATTATCTTCTAAGAATCTAAAATAAAAATTAGTATAGTAGTCTGAAGATTGATATAAAGCTTCTTTCTTCTTTTTACCATAAAAAGAAGAAACTTTAACAAAGCCAGAATTTACTAAATCATCTAAAATTTTAGTCAACTTACCATTTTCTTCAATTTCACATTTTTGCGAAATCTCTTTTCTAGTATAACCATTTCTTTTTTGTGATAAACATTCCATAATCTGAATATATTTATCACTATTTTTAAATAATGTTTGATATAGATGATTAAACTCATCCCATAATTCTGCTTTTTTTCTAAAGAATAAATTATCTATATTTGAAACATAAGATAAATCACTATCTAATAAACTTAAATAATAAGGTATACCACCCATTATCATGTAACATTCCGCAATATCATAATCAGACCATGATATTCCTTGAGATAATAAAAACTCTTTAGTCTCTTTTAAAGTAAAAGGTTCTAGATAAATTCTACAAGTCTGTCTATTAAATAAGCCACCTTTATTATTAGCAATATTATCAACCATCCAAGAAGTTGCTGAACCACATATAACAAATATTAAATTATCTTTACTTGTTCCATAATCATTCCAAAAATGCTCAAAGGCAGCCATAAAATTAGATTTATGAGAATCTAACCAAGGCATTTCATCAATAAAAAAGACTTGCTTTTTTTCATCAGATAATTCATCAATATATTCTCGAAGATAATTAAATGCTTCAATCCAATCCTTAGGAACATCATACTTATTTTTAGATCTTCTATTTAATTCATCCGCAAAATTTCTTAATTGAATATTTTTAGCTTGTCCATATGCACCAGTTATTTTAAAAGAAATATTGTCTTTAAAATAATGATTAACTAGATAAGTTTTTCCAACCCTTCTTCTACCATATATAACAACAAGTTGTGCTGTTTTTGCGCGCATGCATTTATCAAGTCTAGCGCATTCTATATCTCTACCAATTAGTTTTTCCATATTCTTATTATATAAGTTAATCTTAAAAAATAAAATATTAGTGGTCTAAATGTGGTAAAAAAAGATAGATTTAGACCACTAATAATTATT
>CAZJAM010000126.1:0-1676 GCA_964544095.1 uncultured Anaeroplasmataceae bacterium
AAAAACTAATGATAAATGAATTGATGAAAGAGGACTTAAAATAGTCTTCTTTTTTTATGCGTTAAGAGGATTGCAAAGTCCTTTTATAAGCATAATTCTAGATTTTAAGTGTGAGAATTTTTTATAACCACAAGCATTATGTTTAACTTGTTTGATAAGATTATTTGTACCTTCAATTAATCCATTAGATAATTCGTAGTCAAAAGCATTAACAATATAATTTTCAAAATTTAAGAATGTTTTAATAGCAGTTTTAGAACATTTATTTAATTTTTTATAATCAACATTATGAATTATATTTAAAAATTTCTTTTTATCACGTTTATCAATTGATTTAATAATTCCTTGATATAGATTATAAGTATAGTTTAAAATTTCATTGGTGCTTATAAGATATTGAACTATATCATATTGAGACATTTCTTTGTTAAAATTTTTGGAATATTTTTTTGTTGTTTTATCTAAATCATCTTCATTTTTAAGAAGTAATTTCCAAAATTTTTTAAGTTTATTACAATTAGGATTAGATTTCTTACATAAATTAATTCTAGTTTTATCTAAAGCATTTCTAATTTGAATAACAATATGAAATCTATCTGGTATTAATGTGGCATTAGGAAATAATTTATGCATTAAAGTATAATAAGGTTTGTATAAATCCAGTGTGATGTATTTAACTTTATTTCTTTCAAACCTTTGATACCGTGAAAAATATTTATAAATATCGGTAGAAAAACGAGAATTATTAATATCAAAAATATTATGTGAGTCTTGATTTATAATAATAAAAGCTAACTTAGAAATGGTATCTTTTGTAGCAGAGAATTCATCAATACCAAAAGAAGTAGGTAAATGTCCATTGTGTCTAACATATTTATCAGATGAAATACTATCTAAAATTCTATTAACAGAGTTGGTAGAAATATTATTTCTTTTTGCAATATTCTTTTCTGTATCTTTAGTCATTAAATCAAGAACAACAGAGGTATGTGTATCTTTAGAAATTTGTTTTCTAAAATCAACAATATTAGTAGAAGCAGTAAAAGTTTTATTACAATTTTTACAATAAAATCTTTGTTTATCAAGAAGAAGTATAGTATTATAATTACAAACCTTAGTAATTTTTATTTTACAATTTCGTTTAAAATCCCATTTGATAATATCATTAGGACCATTATTAACACATCCACACTTAGGGCAAATTTCTGGTGTATATGTAAGATAACCATGAAATATTTTTGTCTTAATTCCTTTTATTTCTTGAATTTCTAAACAGTTTTCATAAAAATAAACATTTTCATCTTCTATATTTAGTATTTTTTTAGTATAATTAGTTTGAGTCATTTAATCAGATCCTTTCAATGTTTTATTAGACAATTACATTGTATCATAAGTTTTTGATTATGCCTCTTTTTTATTAACTAAAATAGTGTCAGTGATTTAGTCACCAACACTATTTATTATAGAACCGAATATTTTATTTGTTATATACTCATATAAGTAAATGCAAGCTTTTTTAAGACTCAATTCTTCATTCTTGTGCATTTTTTATTATTTTTCTTTTATATTATTTTATTTAAAAATTATATGATTGTTGTATGGCAATCGCATAAAAATTTTTATTGACCATTAAGGAAACTAGTTCAGGCTACGTGCTTCAGCACGTTCATTCTTGA
>CAZJAM010000127.1:0-1675 GCA_964544095.1 uncultured Anaeroplasmataceae bacterium
TCTTCTACTACTTTAGTTTCCTTATTTAACTCTATTACTGACCTATCATATGATTCATTACCAACAGATTGTTTACCAATTGTTGAACCATAATAATTAACAGTAAATAAAAATAAAGCAACTGCTATAACAACAAAAACTATTAAAAGAACTTTATTTTTTTCAAAGTTCTCCTTTATTCTCTCTTTAATATTTTCTTTCTTCATATCCCCATAATTCTAACACATTTGTTATATAGACATGAAAAACGCTTATCTGCACTTAAAAGATATTTATATAAATTTGTTTTTTTCAAAATCTAAACTTTAACAGCATTTAATAACTCTTTAACTTCTTCTGAAACATTATCGCTTTCTAAATAATCACCTAAATAATATCCCATACGATTTGCGAATGCTTTGTTAATAAAAGCATAGCAATCCTCGTATGTTATGTCTTCTATACTAATTTTATTCTCTATTAGATATTCATGTAACACATTACATGTTGTTAATTTATAATCTAGCAAAAACAAAGTATTGCCAATAATCTTTGAATTTAAATATTTAGATAAAGATATCATTAATGAATGTAGATTTTTATCATAAGGTTCACAATTAATCCAATTGCTATCTATGTTTTTTTCATTTAATAAATTTACTATTGAATCAATTTCTTTTTGTATATTATTAAATAACAAATCTAAATCATAGCTCATATCAAAGGTGCTTTTTAACTTATCCTTAAGATTTAAAATCAAAATATAAATAGTTATGCAGGAACTAATCCTGTCATTTATTGAATTATTAATGTAATCATTCCTATTATTCAGTTGATAATCAGCAAGTGAACGCTTCAAGAAATAAAATGGTGCTTTATTGTGAGAATGTATTATAGGAACACTGGAGAATCTTGCGATAGAATATCCATCCTTTACAAGTCTAATTCCTAAATCTATATCTTCAGCAAATGTTCCTGAATATTTATACTTATCAAATACATCTTTTTGAATTAAGCAACATACATCATCTAATGCAGCATTTTTTCTCATAACATCCTTGTTTGAAATATCCAAAGGAAGTGAAACTATAGAGTCTTGTATATCATAACCGCAGTATTTGTTATTATAATAAATACTTAATGCTCCATATAAGTCACAATCTGATCTTGGTATTTGTTTACTTATCGTAGCTACTGCTTCATTTTTTAGTAGTGGCTGTAATAAATCTATTAAGAAATGTTCACTTGATGGGCAGGCATCTTGCACAGTAAATAATAAATACTCACCACTCGCATTCTCTGCACCTAAGTTTCTAGCATATGAATGTGAAAAATCCTTTTGTGATATTTGAATCAACTTTACTTTTTCTTCTTTTAGATACTCAATAGTGCCATCGCTAGAACCACTGTCAACAACAATGATTTCAACATTTACATCTATTTGCTTCTTTATATTCTCTATTAATGTTTTTATATCTTCTCCTGGATTAAAAGTAGGTACTACTATAGAAACTAAAGCATCGCATTTTTTTGTATCCTTTGAATGTATATTGCTAATTATTTCGTTAAATCGATTATTAAAAGCTTTTTCAGAGAACATCTTTTCATAAATTTCATAACCCTTTGAAATCATTTGCTTACATATATCTTTATCTTTATTTAAAACAAATTCATTAATTTTATTCGCTAGTTCAAG
>CAZJAM010000128.1:0-1671 GCA_964544095.1 uncultured Anaeroplasmataceae bacterium
GACGAGACAATGAAGAAACTAAAAGAATTAGAAAAGAAGACCTAGACGAACATAGAGTATCTGGAAAGGGCTCTGAACATTCTGCAGAATTTCGGCTTCACCGTCAAGAACAGCATAGACGTATTCAAGCTCAACTTCGAACACTGATGGACCAGTACTCCGACGACCTTAATAAGATAGAAGCCTTTCCGCAAGGAAAGGTGTTCAGTATTCTCTACGACGGGGTCATGCAGTGCCTCCGGGTCGTCGCCAAGACGAGAGACGCGTTCGAGGAACTCAGAAACGCGTTTTCCGTCGAGAACAAGTCGGCATTCTTCTCCCAACAGTATGGCTACAGGGGCGAGCCCAGGCTCTACAACATAAACAAGTTCGGGTTTTTCCTTCCGGGGCTGGTGTATGACGTGCTGCAATGGATAAAGACCCAGTACGGAACCCTGAACGTAGTAGCTATATCGAAGAACTGCTCTGGATACCTGTCCGACGAATTGAAGCCATTACGGTCCAAGATCAGTAATGATGGGTTCGAGCTGTCGAACATAGCAGACGACTCTGGCGTGAACATATCGCGTTAGCAGAAGCTTGAGATGCGGCCGTATTAGAAGGCCGCCGTGGAGGCGCTGCTGTTCGACGGCCTCGGGCGCGGCATGATCGAGATACCGACAGCTGGCGGGAAGTCGTTCATAGTGTCGAACTTCATATGGAACCTGCTGAAGCACGTCGACAGCCGGCTGAAGACCCTGATACTCGTCCCGAACGTCCAGCTCGTCGAGCAGTTCTACGGCGACATGCTGGAGTATGGATTCAAGAAGGAGCAGCTGGCGAAATTCGAAGGCGGAATGTCGAAACGGCAGCAAAAGGAAAACGATGTAGACACGGCGGAGGTGATAATCGCGAACCGGCAGTACATGTTCAAGAACGAGAAGAGACTGCCGCCGGTCGACGTGCTCGTGTGCGACGAGATCCACACGTGCCTCGCCGAGAGCACGACGGCGATGATACAGAGGCTGCCGGCCCGGATACGCGTCGGCTGCTCTGGCACGATACCGCAAGACAGGTACCAGAGGAACCAGCTCGTCGGCATGTTCGGGAAGGTCGTGTACAGGGAGGAGATAACCGACCTCCAGGACGAGGGGTTCATAACGAGACTCAGGATAACGTCGGTCGACGTGTTCGACAGGCAGGTGGACTCCGACAGGAGCATACTCTTCCACGTCAACTCGACGAGGAAATACGTGGCCGACGACCCAGACGGATGCGACATAAGGTTCGACGACGCCGTGAAGGCCGAGCACGAGTACGTGGCCAAGTGGTACCGCGAGATATACAGCCCCGTGCTCGAGGTCGTCGCCGGGCTGAAGGGCAACACGCTCGTGCTGTTCGACAAGCTGGACATAGGACGGAGCCTGTACGAGCTGTTCCGGGAAAGGCATCCGGAAACCACGTCGTTCTACAACGACGGCTCGACGAAGGTGAAGGACAGGGAGGACGTCAGGTCGGGGCTCGAACAGTCTGGCGACAACGTCCTGTTCGCGAACGTGCAGATAATGAGCACGGGCGTGTCGGTGAAGAGGCTCCACAACCTGGTGTTCTGCTTCAGCTCGAAGTCGACCGTTCGGATAATACAGAGCTGTGGGCGCGTGCTCAGGCTCTACGGCGACAAGGAGTACGCCA
>CAZJAM010000129.1:0-1642 GCA_964544095.1 uncultured Anaeroplasmataceae bacterium
TTAGGTGAAACTATGCAATCAGATGCAAGATATAGCAATTACTTGCATATTATTACATTAATGAATGACTATTCATTTACTTTCCAATATCCAGTTTTATTTGATCCTATTCTTTCAATAAAGCCTTTTTCTTTTAGTTTGTCTATACCTCTTTGGATATGTCGACTAGTTCTACCAGTTATAGAAGACAATATATCCCTAGTAATATTTGGATTCTTAGATATTTCTGCCAAAATTTGCTTTTCTAATTCAGTTAAATAATCAATATTTCTTGTGTTATTTATTGTGACATCGTTTGTGACATTTAATGTGACATCATTTATGACATTCCGCTTAAAGAAAAACCAAAAGCCATCATATTCTTTTTCATATCCAGTTTTAACACCACTTTCTTCACATAAATCATAGACTTTTCTTAAGCCTGTTGACCAAGATTCAACTTCCCCACATTTATATAAAGTATTACAAATTAATTCATTTCGAATCTTTGATGATATATTCTTTTCTTTAAAATCTTCTGGAATTAAGCCATCTGGAAAGCTACCTGGATTATATATTGCGATTCTATCAGGATGTATGTCTATTTCATTTCTAGTTGTTCCGATATAATTAGCGTGAGCAAATGAATTAACAATTATTTCTCTTAATGCCTCGATTGGAACTTCTGGCGTTTCAATTCTTTCAAAGCCAACGATGTTTGCACGCCATTTAATATTCTTCTTAACATATTGTTCAGCTTCATTTATAAGTTCAAATATGTTTCCTTCTACTTGATTAATATCAATAAACGTCTTTTTTTCATTTGTAGCAAAAACAGCCATTTTTAATATAATTGGTTTTTTTGATGAAAATAAAATTTTTCCAGCATTATTAAGGTGAATGCCATCGTCATATATTAATCCCAACTTATTTAATATATTTTGCTTATCATATTCAATTTCTGGCATTCTTTTTGCACTTATTGCTTTTTTATAAAATTGTTTTAATGCTTTCTCATCAACTTCGTCTATTTTACAATTAGAAATCATTTGTTCCCATTTTTTATAATTAATATCCAGTATTAAATTAGTTAATTCTATTGGCGATAATTCTTTACTTTCGTCTATAACTCTCATGTAATATTTGCCATCGCAAGAATATGGTTTAGAAATACCATCGAATTCAATTTCAATATATGATTTGTCTGAATCAGTTATTTCTGTAATAGTAGGATAAATTTGTGGTTTTATTTTTTCATATATTTTTCTAGAAATATCCCTTTTGGTTTCTTTCCCAATTTGCATACCTTTAAGTTCACCATTATCTTTCACTCCAAAATACAATTTTCCATGACCATGTTTGTTTAATATTGCTGTAATATCAATTAATGCTTCAGGTATTTCAGATGTTGATTCCTTAAATTCTAATATTTCGCTTTCTTTTCCAAAATTCATAATTTAATCCTCCTATAATAATTATAACATATGTCACAATAAATGTCACAATAAATGTCACAATAAATCCTTTATTTTTTATTTGTTAATTCGACATAAACAAGCAAAAAGAAGCAGTCATTTAATGAGCCTTAATTTGACTGCTTCTTATCATGTATATGCACTTTCATGCATACAAAACCATTATTATTTATTGCGCCCATAGATTT
>CAZJAM010000130.1:0-1633 GCA_964544095.1 uncultured Anaeroplasmataceae bacterium
GACTAAATTCTTATATATGTTATAATGAAATTGGTATAGCATTAGTTAGCTTGTTCAGGAGGTATATTATGAAGACTAATGTTAATACTAACTTTAATAAGCATATGAATCTTGATGAAAGAATCAAAATTCAAAAAATCATATCTGAGCATAGAAACCCTGATGGCTCTCTAAGTTTAAAGCTTAAAGAGATTGCGGCAATGGTTGGTAAGGATCCCTCTACTATTTCTAAAGAACTTAAGGCACATAGAATCCATTCAAAACCTAAGGATTCAGTTTATGTAGAAACCCAAAACAAAATATGCAAGCACTTTGATGAATGCACTCTAATCGACCATATTTCTGTATATGGAAAACCAGCATTTAGTAAGCATTCTAATAAATGTTATAAAACATGTAAAAACTTTGAACATAAAACATGTCCAAGCACTGCAAAATTTCCTTGGGTATGTAATGGATGTCCTAAATATAGAAAATGCGTGTTAACAAAATTTCTATATTATAGTGATCAAGCACAAAAGGAATATGAGGATACTCTAACTTCTTCTCGTATTGGAATAAACATGAGTAAAGAAGATTTTCAAATCTTAGATCATATAGTGACTGAGAAAGTACGTCAAGGTCAACCTATCATTCATATTTGTAAATCTAACGATTTAGGCGTATCTGAACGCACAGTTTACAATTATTTTGAAAACAATCTATTTACAGCCAAAAAGCACGAAGCACGTCGTATAGTTACTTATAAAGTTAGAAAGAAACATAAAATCAGTAAGCAAGACTTAAAACGATTAAAACAAAACCGCTCATATAGTGATTATTGTCTATACAGTCTAGAGCACCCGGAATTAAACATAGTTCAAATGGATACTGTATTAAGTTCTCAAGAATCACAAAAATGTCTACTAACTCTTTATTTTGTTAATTATAACTTTCAATTAGCTATTTTACTTCCAGATAAGGAAGCTAATAGCGTAATAAACGCTATTAACGATATATCTGACACATTAGGATTAGAATTATTCAAAGATATGTTTGGGATGATTCTAACAGATAATGGTACAGAATTTACTGATCCTCTTTTAATTGAAACAGATCCAGTAACAGGTGAGCAAAGAACCAAAGTCTTCTATTGCGAATCATACAAATCTTACCAAAAGGGTTCTTGTGAAAAGAATCACGAATATATTAGATATATTCTACCTAAGGGTACATCATTTGAAAATTTAACACAAGAGAAAATAAATTTTATGATGTCGCACATTAATTCAACCATCAGAGGTTCAATTAAGTGCACTCCATATGAACTTATGAAATTATCTTATGGTAAAGAGATCCTTGATAAATTACAAATAAAAAAGATTGATCCTCAAGATGTTTCTTTAAAACCAGCACTTTTAAAGAATTAAGATCAATCATTGAACAAGCTAGCAATAACTATATCAAAATTTAAATACAACCAATAATATTAGCGGAATTTAGTCTTGCAAACCGGCTATTTCCCATCTGCTGATACTGTCTTTTTTTTCGCTTTTTTTGTTCAACATCATTATATACCATATTAAATAATTTATCAAATAAATAAAAGAATGGCTTAACTACCGTATAAACGGAAGTAAGTCATTCATTTTTT
>CAZJAM010000131.1:0-1607 GCA_964544095.1 uncultured Anaeroplasmataceae bacterium
AAATATGTGGTTTCAACCAGTGTCTTATAAAATAAACTTAAATCTTCACGATTTTAAAAATTAATATCGGTTGGTGTTAGTATAGTTATATAGACACAAAATTTCGAACAGTGTGGTATAATATTACATTAAAGGAAGAGGTGTGTCTATGGCAAGACAATATAAGAGCTTTGACGAAAATTTCAAAAAAACTATTGTAAGCTTATATGAAAGCGGCAAAGGTGCGACTGAATTATCTAGAGAATATGGCGTACCAAAAAGCACTGTAAATTGTTGGATAAAAAAATATACAACTATAACTGCATCAGATGGAACAAAAACCAATAATGATGAAATTATTAAACTTCAAAAGAAAAATCGTGAGTTAGAACTTGAGGTAGAAATATTAAAAAAAGCAGTCGCCATATTCTCAAAAAAATAGATGATAAGATCAGATTCATCGATAATCACAAAGACCGCTATAATGTTAGATTATTATGTAAATGTTTAGATATACATCATTCTGTATATTACTATCATTGTAATCACAAGTCTAATAGTTATAGTGTAAATAATCAAAAGCTTGATGTCAAAATTAAGGAAATTTATGATGAATCTAAAGGCAGATATGGTTCGCCAAAAATTGCTAAAGTTTTAAATAGTCAAGGTATAAAAGTAAGTCAAAAAAGAGTTGCAAGAAGAATGAAATATTTAGGACTAAGAAGTATTGTAATCAAAAAATACAATCATGCTAGCAGCTCTAAAACTGATAATTCTAAGGATTATCCTAATCTTTTAGAACAAAACTTTTTTGCTGAAAAACCAGGAGAAAAATGGGTTGGAGATATAACGTATATATACACCAAAGAAACTGGTTGGACTTACTTAGCAATAGTAATGGATTTGTTTGATTTAAAAATTGTTGGTTGGAGTTACGGACTTAATATGACAGATGATCTCGTAATTGGCGCATTTAACAATGCAGTAATAAATCGGGGAATAAAAAAGGATGCTATGTTCCATTCTGATCGTGGAAGTCAATATACTTCAAACAATTTTGAAAAACTTTTAGCTAATTTAAAAATTAAACATTCTTATAGTAAAAAGGGTTATCCTTATGATAATGCCAGTATGGAAAGCTTCAATGCCATATTAAAGAAAGAAGAAGTAAATGTTAATAATTATGAAACATTTGCAGTAGCAAAGTTTGCTATATTCGAATTTATTGAAAGCTGGTATAATAATAAAAGAATACATAGCGCATTGGGATACGTTACCCCAAATGAAAAATATAATAATTATATAGAAACATTTGCTGAAGCATAGTATTTAATTTTATGCCGAGAAAATCTATTTGTAATGGGCAGACAGATTTCATAATACTTAATTAGTAATTAACTCAAAAGTTAATTGCAATTAAGTAATGAAAGCTGGCTGGGGTCCCATTACAAATAGAGGAATTGGAATAAATTTAAATACGATATTAAGGGTTTGTACGAAATTTTGTGTCTAAAAACTTGACATAAATCCATTCAACACGTAAATCTTTATCTGTTGTAATTCTATTTATTTCTTGTTTAGCGTGAAACTCACATAAGCACATTACAACCTTGTTTTGGGAAAATAAT
>CAZJAM010000132.1:0-1604 GCA_964544095.1 uncultured Anaeroplasmataceae bacterium
TTCAATAATATCCCATTCTATTACAGCTAGTAATTTATCGCTATCAATATCATCTTCATCTTCAAGATGGTCAATATATTCTTTACTATAAATTCCTACAAATCCATCATATGGTATGATTTCAAATTTAGTAAAATTATTTTCCAAAAATATTTCATCATCTACTGATAAAACAATATTACATAAGCAATTTTTATTTTGATCAAATAATTTCATTTTACCTTCAGACATTTTGGCATACTTTAATATATAATCACTATCTGCAGTTGTGAATTTATCCGAATAATTATTTATTTCAATAATTTCTTCTAATGAACTGCTTAAAATAGTTACAGCTGTTTTAGAAAAACAGTTAGTAATATAAAAACGCCCATAAGAATCTTCGGTTGAAACCGTAGATATTAAACTATTTCCTTCATACATATATTGATTAAAAACATTAAGTTTTGTTGAAAAGATTTTAATTATATCTTTCCAGTTTAATGAGCACATCAAATACAAACGAATTGTATTTATTGCATCCTCTAAATCTTTGCAATGAATCAATGTATTAATTGTAGCTTTTTTAAATTCAGAAAAAGCACAATTACTTGTTACGCGATAATTTAATTCATCAAAAGCATTATGAACTTCTTCAATAAATTTTCTTGTAATAATAAGCATACCCATATCCCCTTTTTTTTAAAAAGTATTATTTATTTAAAAATCCTAATTGTGGAAATTTTTTCTCTATATTTTGATAATATTGTAATTCACTTTCAAATTGTCTTTTTATATCATCATCAAAAGATACAACAATATTTAATTTTTTTTCAAAATCCTTTAAATCACATGATTTTCCATTATGTTTAGAAGCACTTATAATTTCCCAAGTATCATTAATCCATTCTATACCTTTTATTAAATCGTCTTTTTTATTAGATGCATACATTACTGCATATTCAATTGCATTTAAAATACCATATGGACGGCTTGTTTTATATGGTCGACTAGATTTATTAATATCTTTTGAAATCGTTTTATCGCAATTTTCATAAATAACATAAATGTTTTTATATTTATCCTTTAATTCAAATTCAATAATATTTTTTGGCGTTCTTTTATTGCCAATAAACTGACCTAATCTTTGTCCAAATATCACTTCGAAAACTCTATCTAAACATTGAATATAATCCGTATCAAATCCGAACTTCGATAGATATAATGATTTACATAAAATTCTTGCAGTTCTTCTTATTTCATCAAAATTAACATCTAAATCATCATGTTCTATTATCTTTCGTCTATCCTCTTCATTTATAGAAGCAAATAATGATGGTTCATCTTTATATTTTATGTCTTGAATTAAATATGATATTAAATGATTATAATTTTCATTTGATTCACATATATCATTTAATATATTAACTTTAGATTTTACCGGATTACCTATTTTGTTAGAGCTTTTTATAATATAGTTTTCATTAACATCAATAGTTTTATATGAATCACTCAAATATGGATCTTTTACCATGAAAAGAATTATTCTTGTAGGAAAAATTAAATTCATAAAACTTAATGCCATCTTTATATTAGGCACGCCAGAAGATTCAACTAAAAGAATG
>CAZJAM010000133.1:0-1591 GCA_964544095.1 uncultured Anaeroplasmataceae bacterium
GAGCCTGCAGTAAAGCGCAAAGCTTTGCATTATCTTGCAAGAATAGATAATTTAAATATAATACTTTATTTAATTACCTCCCAATACCCCACTTTTTTAGATCCGATTCTAATAATCAAGCCATTATTTGCAAGTTTATCAATTGATCGTTGTATAGTTCTAACACTTAGACCTATTTTTTCACTTATTTCATCTCTTGTATAATTAGAATTCTCTTTCAATAAATTTAAGACTTTCTTATCAGTATTATTTAACAATATTTCATCATTTGTATTGTTAGTTAAAGTGATTTTTTTAGTGTCATTTAAAGTGACATTATTAAATGTTTTTATTCTATAGAAAATAAATGAGAATCCATCCATATTTGACTCATATTTGAAATCCACATTATTTAATTTACAAAGTTTAAAAACCTTTTTAAAGCCACTTCCAAACATTTCAACATCTTTAGACTTGTATAAAGTGTTTAATATCACTTTATTTCTAGGATGTGATTTAAAATTTCTATCAACAAACATTTCAGGTGTCATATTCATTGGAAACTCTCCTGGATTATATATTTCAATTTGAGTTGGAGTAATATCAATTTCATTTTCAGTAATTCCTCTATAATCTGCATGAGCAAAAGAATTTACTATTATTTCTCTTAATGCTTCGACAGGAACTTCAGGAATTTCAACCCTACTTGTATTAGCACCTAATTCAACTCGCCAATTCATTTTTTCAATTATATAATTATATGAATATTTTATTAAATTATATATATTATCTTCGACTCTTCTAATATCAGAAAAGTTAATTCTTTCATCAGTAACATAAGTTGCTATTTTCAATGCAACTGGTTTTTTATTAGAAAATAAATATAAGCCTGCATTAGTAAAATGTCCATTTTCCATAAGTCCAAGTCTTTCCAGCAATGATTGTTCATCATATTTTTCCATTCTTGCTATTCTTCCACATAAAATTGCATTATTATAATAAGAATTTAAAGATTCTTTATCTAAATATGAAATATCATACTTGGTGACATGATTTTCCCATAAAGAATCAACATCCGTTGATGCCATAGTACTTTTTAGTTCATTAGGAGTCATTAATTCTGATCTATCTACAACTCGTTTATAATATCTACCATAACAAGAATATGGTCTTTCTTTCCCATTAAATTCAACTTTTATACAAGTAAATCCTTCAAGATTAATTTCCTCAATATTTGGAAATATCATTGGTTTAATTGCTTCTTTAATAGTTTTTGCTACATCGTCTAAAGTGTAAAATCCTATTTCCTGGCCGACAACTTCACCATTAGGTTTAACTCCAAAATATAATGTACCACCTTCATGTTTATTTAAAATTGCACATATATCAACCATCGCATCTTTCACTTCACCAGTACTCTTCTTAAATTCTAATATTTCTGTTTCGTTGCCTAAATTCATATTATCACTCCTACCACAACTATGATAATATCATAAAAATATTAAAATGTCACTTTATTTGTCACTATAAACGTCACTTTATTTGTCAAAAAAGGAGTTACCTTAAAGCCCTCTATTTCACAATAATCACTTGATTTTAAGTCTGATACATA
>CAZJAM010000134.1:0-1586 GCA_964544095.1 uncultured Anaeroplasmataceae bacterium
CCTCAATGCCATCGGCTGGGGTACGCTGACCTACGGAGGCAAGACAAGGACGTTTGCAAATTAGGAAGAACTTGGAAGGAGTTTTGGAAGAAGTTGGAAGAAGTTGGAAGAAGTTGGAAGAAACTTTGGAAGAAAATGGAAGAATACAGAAAATACGACAATGATTTCGATTGGTGGCAGCTGGCCGTAGTGGTAATGTTCGTGCTCATGGGTGCGGGTGTCCTCTCTTCATGCAAGACAAAGTACATCTCCGTGCCCGAATACCACACCACCACCATCACCAAGACGGACACCACCACCGTACACGACTCGGTTTGGGGGCGTGACTCCATTTGGGTGCAGATAAAAAACGACACCATCTACTGCTACAAGTACAAGACCAAGGTAGCCTACAAGGATGTGCTCAGAACCAAAACGGACACGATATGGAGGCACGACAGTGTGACTACTATTAAGCCCGTAGAACGCACTCTAACGAAGGTAGAGCAAAGGTATATCAACTTCGGTAAATGGAGCGTGAGAGGCGCAATTATCGTGGCCGTAGTGCTGCTGCTTGTTGCTATCGTATGGCTGGTGAAGAAGAAGCTATAAGTTTTTGTAAATGCATATTTTAATATTGGTTTTTATTATTAGTTATTTAAGTCTATGTAGAAAACAATGATGACTATGTTCTTCGATTAGGTATCAATTTCCATAAGGAAAGATTCGTTTTTAGGTAACTTGTTGTGCTGCTCAGTCGTGAGATTGGGCGGCACTTTTTGTTATGTAGAGAAAAATGCTTATCTTTGCACCAGTTACTTAAAGAATGAATATGGAGAAAGACGTAAGAGAAGCACTTGATACCATCACATCGTTGGTTCATGACAGGCAAAGCGAGGAAGAACAACTGAAATCCCTGCTTAGAGGCCGTGACGTTAGCGAGATTATGAATCTCATGATGAAATCGGGAAATGTGTACAATCGGAGGATATTGCGTTTCTTTCGGTGGTTCTGCAAGTGGATTCCTCTCGCTATCATGCTGACGCATTGGTATGGCATTTATGAGTTCAGTCAGCACCCGAGGCCGATGTTCTCGTTAGACCCAGAGAATACGGCTTGCTATCTATGGATATACTTCATGATTTATGTATTGCCGATGGTGATAATCTTGGCGAGTAGGTTCTTCTTTCTTTGTTGGCGATACAGAATACCTTTCTTCTATTTCTTTGGAGTGAATGCCATGCACCTTTGCTATGCCAGCATATTTACAACGAAAGATATGGTGATGCCTCATTTCTGTCTCATGGCAATGATAGTGATGATGTACTTTTATGGCTTTGCAGAGATGTTTTTAAACACAAAAATTGGAAAGAAAATTTTCTTATGAAGAACGGAGTGAACTACAGAGTGCTTGGAATGGCATTGAAGACATTGTCTGACGCTTGTTTTGAGGCTGACAGGCAACAGAGGGCTGGAGAGGAAGTGACCGCTTGCGGCATGAGTGACGAGGACTTGGAGGCACTTTGTGAACAACTGCCCTATCTGATGAATCCCATGATGAGCACGGAAGAGGTCAAGGACAAACTGCAAGTCTGTGATGCTACATT
>CAZJAM010000135.1:0-1528 GCA_964544095.1 uncultured Anaeroplasmataceae bacterium
CGCTACCTTTTGTAATTGTAATATTACCAGTAGTATCTAGTGAAAGTGTTGTGTCAGCTCCAGTTTCATAATCTTTATCGTTAATATTTACTTGGGCCTTTGTTGCGGTAGTAATAATACCATTTGAATCAACTGAAACTGTTGTGTCTCCTGAATTTGTAATAGTATTATTTCCAACTTTTACTTTAGATCCATTATCAAATTCAACTGAACCATCTGTTAATGTACCATTTGATGTAATAGTTGCGCCACTATCTCCTGTAGTATATGTGTTGTTATCAGCTTTGATTTCATTACCATCTGGGATAGATGCAGTACCATCTGTGATTGTAACTTTACCATTGTTATCAACAGTAAGGATTGTATCATCACTTACTGATGTATATGTAGTATTTCCAATTGTAGTCTTACCATTATTTGGAACTCCTACATTACCATCTGAATCGACAGTTACTTTAGTGTCACCACTATTTGTAACAGTGTTTCCTGAAACTATTACTTGGTTTCCATTATCAAACTTAACAGAACCATCAGTGATTTCACCACCAGATGTGATTGTTGCGCCCGCGTCTCCTGTTGTATAATCGCTTCCGTTAGCGCTTATATCAACTGAGTTTGGAACTATCGCAGTACCGCCTTCAACTGTAGTTTTACCATTATTATCAACAGAAATTGTAGTATCTGCAACTCCTGATTTATAAGTAGTTCCATTAATAACTACACTTTGATCTTTTCCACTTACCTTAACATTATCCTTATCACTATTTTCTGTAGTAGTAATAGTTATATTTGCGCCAGTTGTGCTTTCGATATTCTTTCCACTGTTACCTTTTACAACTTCAGTATCATTAATATCAACGCTACCTTTTGTAATTGTAATATTACCAGTAGTATCTAGTGAAAGTGTTGTGTCTGCTCCAGTTTCATAATCTTTATCATTGATATTTACTTGGGCCTTTGTTGCGGTAGTAATAATACCATCTGAATCAACTGAAACTGTTGAGTCTCCACTATTTGTAATAGTATTATTTCCAACTTTTACTTTTGATCCATTATCAAATTCAACTGAACCATCTGTTAATGTACCATTTGATGTAATAGTTGCGCCACTATCTCCTGTAGTATATGTGTTGTTATCAGCTTTGATTTCATTACCATCTGGGATAGATGCAGTACCATCTGTGATTGTAACCTTACCACCATTATCTACAGTAAGGATTGTATCATCACTTACTGATGTATAAGTAGTATTTCCTATTGTAGTCTTACCATTATTTGGAACTCCTACATTACCATCTGAATCAACTGATACAGTTGTGTCACCACTATTTGTAACAGTGTTTCCAGAAACTATTACTTGGTTTCCATTATCAAACTTAACAGAACCATCTGTGATTTCACCACCAGATGTGATTGTTGCGCCCGAGTCTCCTGTTGTATAATCACTTCCGTTAGCGCTTATATCAACTGAGCTTGGAACTATCGCAGTACCGCCTTCAACTGTAGTTTTACCATTATTATCAACAGA
>CAZJAM010000136.1:0-1526 GCA_964544095.1 uncultured Anaeroplasmataceae bacterium
GCTCTTCTAAATTTAACTTCTGATTCTTGACAAAATTTATTATTTTCGTTAAAATTAAAACAATAAGAAAAATGAGGCAAAGATTATGAAAAAAATGTTTTTTTGGGTGTTGGCTATTTTAGGCTTACTATATATAGGGGAAATTAACGTTAAAGCAGAGGCTGTAACAAATGTTTTAAATGCAAATAGTGATAATATATATTCTGCAAGTAATAAAAATGAACTTTATGTTAATAATGGTACTTCATATACAATTGATGAATATGATACTAAACTTATAGGCATAAATGCTAAATATGATAGCTATAGTGGGAAAATCAACGTTACTGATGATGATCCCATAATTAATATTATTCCCAAAAGTTATTTCACTAATCCGGGAGATTATGAACTAAACGGAAGGGAATATTTTTTCTATATAAGCACAACATATGAAACTGGGTATAATAGAATATCTGTGCAAAAAGATATTCTTGTAAGTCGAGTAATCATAATAAATTATGAGAATAACTTGGAAGAACGCACTAATGCTTCTGATATAAAAAATAATCAATTAACATCAACAATGATAGTGAAACAATATGTTTTTTACACTATAAACAAAAACGATTATGATGATGGATATTATGTAAAAGGTAATTTAGGTATCGCTAATTCGGGATCAAATTTAATCATATCAGATGATATATTAGATGATTATGTAGTAGTACCAAATCCTACGCTTGATGTAGATGGTTATAATCGTTATTATTATGAAGCTAATGGAGATTATTTTTCTATAAAAAACACATTTTGTCAAAACGATATTATAAATTCACATTCGCAAAATTCAAATGAAGGGTGCTATTTTATTAGTGCATATAGTGTATATAATGCATCTGAAGATATAATAGATAATACCAATAAGTGGGATACGATAAAAGAAAATGCTTTTTCTTTATGTGAGGATTTAATTGTAACAGGTTTAGAAGCCTTTTTGGGAATAGGAACTAAAGCGCATGTTGGGATTGTAATGCTTGGATATACATTAGATACAGTAATTTGTGCATTAGATAATGATACACATTACATAAATGTTTTGGCTAACAATGAAAAAGAAATGTCCAAAATAATGCTTCTTTATACAACAAAAGATGAGCAAATAAAAAACTATAATGGATTAGCTAAAACAATTAATTATAGTGAACCTAACATAAAACTTGTAAATAATCATTATATAGACTTTAATTTTAGATATTCTTGTGACACAACAGACTTGAAAAACTCTGTTATAAACGAAACTATTGGTTTTACTTTATGCAAGAGTGATGGTACACAAAAAGAAATTTATAGAACAACAAATTATGAAATATACACAGATGATTATGAGAATGTAGAAATATCACAAGAAATAAATGCTTTTAATTTAAAAAATACAAAATACATATATACTTTTATTCCAAAAAGCACTCAAATATATAATATTGAATTAACCGATGGATATACATTTGAGGTATACGATAATAAAGGTAATTTAATAGATATTA
>CAZJAM010000137.1:0-1516 GCA_964544095.1 uncultured Anaeroplasmataceae bacterium
TTTGTATGTAAGAAAGTGCATTTTACGAAAAGATAAGAAATGTTATTGTTGAGCGTAAGATTATTGTTTGGAGATTAAAAAAATGTTTGAAGAATTTTGAAATACATCTATTCTTATAAGTAGAATTAAAATATTACTAGAGATGTGGTTTTATGGATTATAAGAATTTATTAGACGATTTATTAAAAAGAAATTTTGAAACGTCTTGGTTTGAATTTAAAGAAAATTGGTTTGATGCAGTTAAATTGGGTCAATACATTTCTGCTTTATCTAATATTGCAAAAGTCAAAGGATCAGATTATGCCTATTTCTTTTGGGGAGTTAATGATAAGACACACCAAGTTGTAGGAACTACATTTGATTATGATATGGAAATTAAAAATGAGCCTTTAGAACATTTTTTAATTAGACAATTGAATCCCTCATTACAATTTAAATTTGATACTTTTGAATATGATGGTAAAAGGGTAGTTATTCTTATAATTCCTCAAGCAAAATCAATACCAACATCTTTTAATGATGTTAGATATACAAGAATAGGCTCTAGTCTCGAAAGTTTAATTAGATACCCAGAAAAAGAAGCTGAAATTTGGTATGCATTAAATCATAAAGAAGAAGATATTCAAACGATTACTTCAAACTATCAAGATTTAACATTTAATTCTTTAATAAATTACTACTCTACAAAAGGTATAACTCTTAATCCTAATACCTATAAGAAAAACTTGGGCTTAATTAATGATGAAGGAAAATACAATTTATTAGCGCAATTATTATCTGATAATTCACATATAACTATTAGAGTATCTATTTTTGCAGGTACAAAAAAATCAGATCCATTATTCTCAGTTAAAGAATTCGGATTTATGAACCTTTTATTATCATTAGATAAGGTGTTAGATTATGGAGATACATTTAATATTCCACAAGCAGATGAGAGAAATAGAATCGTAGAAAGAAAGGAAGTTTATTTATTTGATCAAGCTTCGTATAGAGAAGCTATTATTAATGCATTTGTACATAATGATTGGAAAGAACAAAACGCACCTATGTTTACTTTTTATTCTGATAGAATTGAAATTGTATCAAATGGTGGATTATCACCAAAGTTAACAATTAATGATTTTTATAAAGGAACTTCTGAGCCAATAAATAAAAGATTATCTGAAATTTTCTTACAATTACATATAAGTGAAAAAACTGGTAGAGGTGTACCTACGATTATATCTCATTATGGAGAAAATGCATTTGAATTTGAAGAAAATTGGATTACAGTCACAATTCCATTTAATCGTATAAATGTTGTGGACTATCAAATTAATACAAATGTGGTTAATAAAACTGGTGTAAAAGTGGCTAAAAAATTAAACAAATCACAATTAAAAATTGTTGAATTAATGAGAAATAATCCTAATATTACAACGACAAATTTAATAAGTGAATTGAAATTAGGTCATACTGCTATTCAAAACAATTTAAACAAATTACAAGAATTAGGGATAATTGAACGTATTGG
>CAZJAM010000138.1:0-1395 GCA_964544095.1 uncultured Anaeroplasmataceae bacterium
TTTTTTTATATCTAATAAAGGCTTCCCTTTTTTTATAAAGAATGAAACGGCTTGTTTTCGTTTTCCTCCGAATTCATTACCAATAGTAAGATAACCATCTTTAGGACCCTCATCAGTATCTATGTCTACTACTTTTTCAAACATTTCAAAATTACCATAATCCATTATTAACTGAAAATTTTTTATTCTATAGTCAGAATCTTCTATTCCTAAATCTTTAATAGTTTTTTTATCAGCATCATAAAGTTGCCACTCTCCATCATCTCCTACTTTCATTAAAATTCCAGGTTTATAAGCACCTTTAGGATTTACTCTTTCAGAAAAATATAAATCATTATTTTTATTAAAATTATAACATGAATTCGTTAAAGCCTCATATACATTTCTAATACAACCTCTTATTTCACTACCTGGAATAACTGGTTGATATATATTATCTTGACTTTTTTTATTCTCTAAATTTTCATATGAATAAATACCATAAGAATTACTAACATTTTCATCTTTATTAAATTCGTCTGATGATGTATTTGGAATAATTAATGGAGTTTTTAACTCAATTTCATATTCAAAGTTACCTGAATAAGTTTCTTCTTTTTCTAAATCAGCAAAACTTTTTCTTTCTATTCTTTTTTTAAAGTTTACAAAAGCATAAGGATTAATAAACTTACTTACCATATTTATTTAACCTCCACTAATCTTGAACTTGAAACATACAATATACCATCTTCATTAAAATCCAAATAATTTCTTACTACGATTTTATTATTATTAGTATAATGTGAATGATATAATTTTGAGAATAATTTAGATATAAACATTTCTTCATCAAAATGTAAATCTTTATTATTGTCTTTAAATGTGTTTTCAAGATGAATTTGATTATAATTGTTATCAATTAAAATATCTTGTTCTTTATTAAATACATGTGCTTCAATAATATTAGAATCATTTAAAACTTCATCAATTGATACTATTTCTTTTAAAATGACTTCATTTAATTTATAAATTAATGTCCACATCATATATCCCCTCCATATATAATTTCACCTTCAAATATTCCATAACCAATAGATGTTTCTGAGCCTACTGCAATAAGTCCACTACATAAAGCTTTAACCGCTTTTATTAAATATTCTTTTGCATCTTCATCAATATCTTGATAAAAAGAAAGAGTAAATCGTACTTTTTTAGCATTATTATCAATCAAAGAGTTTGGCATAAACACTTTTTCATCAAATAAAGCCGAATCATCAGCACCACCTGTAAATCGATTAATTTTAGTTCTTTGTTTTGTAATTAAATGTCCTTCAATATATAGGTCATCTATAACATATCTAGTATTAGAATCATTATTATTTGAATCTCTAAATAAATATTCTTTTTTATCTTTTT
>CAZJAM010000139.1:0-1364 GCA_964544095.1 uncultured Anaeroplasmataceae bacterium
ATTTAGTGTTTAATTTCTACCTATTTAAAATTTTATTTTAAAATTTGTAGTATAATATCACATAGGATGTGATACATATGATGGATGCATTACTTGTTTTATTAAAAACTAAAAATGATATATATGATATTGAATATAGAATAGCAGAGATGAAAAACTTATGTTCATCTATTGATGTTTGTATAAAAGATACAATATATCAAACAATAGATAAACCAGATCCTAGATATTATACAGGGTCTGGTAAAATATATGAAATCAAAGAGAAAGCTTCCTCTTTAAATGTTGATTTTGTAGCATTTGATGATCAATTATCCCCAGCACAATTAAAAAACATAGGGGAGATAATTGATAAAGATATTATAGATAGAACTTCTATTATTCTTGATATCTTTAAAACACGTGCTTCTTCTAAAGAAGCAATGCTTCAAATAAATTTAGCTAAAGCGTTATATGACTTACCACGTATAGGTCTAAATATGCATAATCAATCACGTGAAGGAGCATCTGGTGGTGGTCTTCATTCTAAAGGTGCAGGTGAAACTAATCAAGAACTTCAAAGAAGAGATATTGCACATAAAATTTCTAAATATAAAGAGGAACTTGATGAAATAAAATCAAGAAAACAAATGACTGCTGAAAAAAGGGCTCAAAACCAAATACCAATAGTAGCACTTGTAGGATATACCAATGCAGGTAAATCTACTACTATGAATAAGCTTATTGAGGTAACAGATGGTAATCCTGATAAATGCGTTTATGCTGAAGATATGTTATTCGCAACTCTTGATACAAGAGTTAGACAAATAACTTATAAAAAGCATAAATTCTTACTTACAGATACAATAGGTTTTGTATCAAAACTACCATCTCTTCTAGTTGAATCTTTTAGATCAACACTTGAAGAGATTAGAAATGCTGATTTAATTATTCATGTTTTAGACTTTTCTTCACCTTATTTTAGTGAACAATACGCGGTAACAATGCAAATGCTTGAAAGTGTTAAAGCACTTGATAAAAAAATGCTTATACTTCTTAATAAGTATGATAAACTTGATGGACAAAATCTAATACTTCAAGGTGTAGAATCTCTTCCTTATTCTAACTATACAAACCTTAATGTGCATAAACTACTTGATTATATTTATGAAGAAACCATACCTTATATGATTGAATTAAAGCTTAATATTCCATATAAAGAAGGTAAAATAATAAATATTATTGAAGAGAAAGCAACTATTTATGAAAAATTATATTTAGAGGATAATACTTATTATCATATTTCAATAGATAAAAAATATTATAAAGAATTATCTTTATTTGAAGATAATAATGTAATAAATTAATATGCTTTATTAGAATAA
>CAZJAM010000140.1:0-1325 GCA_964544095.1 uncultured Anaeroplasmataceae bacterium
TTTTTATTTCACATATACATTTTTATATATCTTCAAAGTTCTAATTTTATTCGCAAACACATTATTATTCCCTTTTGATATATGTTCTAAATATGAATTAAAAGTTTCATATAATTTAGTTTTATTTATCTTTTTATCTTTATATAATAAAACTTTATTTTTCATATTCTTTAAAAATCTTTTTCTTCTTTTACCATTTAATCTCATTAATACTTTTTGATTATCAAGAAGTTTATATGAGAACCCTAAAAATTCAACAGATTCTTCTAATTTATATATTCTAGTCTTTTTATTTAATTCCAATTTATATTTATCTTTTAATAATTTGGTTATAGACTCTAATATTTCTTTTAAATATTCACAAGATTCATGAACCAATATAAAATCATCCATATATCTAATATAATATTTTATTCTAAACTTCTCTTTTATAACTCTATCTAACTCATCTAAATATCTAATCGCAAATATTTGTGATGTTTGGTTTCCTATAGGTAGTCCTTTATTTTTTTCAAATGAATATGAATCTATTATTATATATAGAATATTTAAGATATCTTTATCATCTATATCTTTAGAAAGTATTTCTTTTAATACATTGTGATCAATTGATTCAAAGAAATGATGTATATCACATTTTAATACATAACCCTTATTATTTTTATGTTTATTAAAATAATCATAATAAAAATGTTTAAGTCTATTTCTTGAAAAATCAGTTCCTTTACCAATTCTTGTTGCGGCATTATCATAAATAAGTCTTTTATCATATAATGGCGTTAAGTAATAATCGCATAAACAATGTTGAACTATTCTATCTTTATATGTTAATGCGTCAACACGACGCTCTTTTGGTTCATAAATATAAAATGTTTTATATGGTGATATAAAATATCTTTTATATTTTAAATCCATATAAAGCTTTTGAATATTAGAGCCTGTATTCAATTCAAAATCAATCACTTCTTTTTTATCTCTTTTAGATAGTCTTGATTTTAAATGAGAATTATATAGATTTTCAAATGTAAATAATTCATTATATTTCATAAAATAAAAACCAGGGTTTTATATAGACTTAAGCTTTAAGCGTAAGCCTATCCCCTGGTAAGTTTTTGTAATACTTGGGTATTACATGGAATAGCACTCCTTGCAAAACATCCTTCTCTCTTTAATAATAAATATAAATATCAATTATTTAAAGACTCTGAGTACATTCATTAATAATTATATATTAATGCCGACTTTGCAATCTGCACGAACGCCGTTATTAGTATTGTTGACGTTGTTGTTGTTGATGTCGCCGTCGTTGTTGACGTTATTAGCGT
>CAZJAM010000141.1:0-1316 GCA_964544095.1 uncultured Anaeroplasmataceae bacterium
CGTTATAAACGCTAACATACTTTCCATTGTTATAATATGAAATTCTTCCTTTATAATTATTATTAAAGAGTGTAATTGTAATACCACCATCAATGGCGACATTGGAAAATAATTTCGTGCCATCTGGATAATAATCAAAATAAACAAGTCCCGATTGTATAATCTGGTCATGAACAGGTTGCATTTGTTTTTTTGGAATCAACCATCTCCCAGGATGAATTAATGTTACATTGTCTGATAATTTTATAGCACAAAAAACAAAGTATTGCCAAATATCAATATTTTTTGTTCCACCTTTCTCTTCTTGATATGGTGGATTTCCAACAATTGCATCAAATTTCATTCTATCTTCTCCTTCCATCTCCCAATTTGTCGGATTTTTTAACTTTCTCACAACCCAGTCTGGATCATCTTTCATTTTTTCTATTAAATGCGGTTGATAGCGTGCCCTACATTCTATAGAACTAAAACCTGCTAATGTTCTTTGAGTAATACATTTAGCCATTGGCGTTTTGCATAGAACAAAAATATTTTCAGTAATAACTTTATTCCAAACTTTATATTGTTCTTCAACAGCCATATCTTTTTCTTTATCACCAACTATTGACTTAAATATTGAATAAGCAACATATAATGGATATACACCTGATTTTGAATTTATTTCAAGCACCTTTGCATCTTTATTTATAATTTCTTTTGTTATTTCTCCATTATCAACAAAGCGAGGAGTGTCTAGCAACTTTTTAGTATCAAAATCTTCATTAAATAATGTATATCCACCGATTGTTCGTGTTAAGTGCATATTTACAACTCGCCAAGGGGTTAGGACTGTTTCTTTGTCTGGATTTCTAAAATGACTAAATAATTCTGTAATACGTTTTATTCTTTCAAGTGGGGGATATTCATCTGCTTGTTTAGCCAAACGTCTTATACGTAGTCCTGCTGCAATTAAAACATCTTCATCAAAGTATTTTATGCTTCTTCTAAATATGTCTGTAGAAACATCTTTAGGCATAAATTCTTGCCAGGATTCTGGATCTATAATATCAACAAATTTTTCAAGCGTTAAATTTTCGTTTAACGGAACACCAGCTCCATAAATAAGTAAAGGTAATCTTATAGATATGTTTCTAAGTAGCGCAATAAAGGTTTGTCTTTGTTTTCTTTGTTCTTTTAGCTTTTCAAGCATTGCCTTTTCTTCAGGCGTTAATTCTTTTTTAGGTTTCTTTTCAGCTTTCTTTGCTTTTTCATATTCTTCGTTTGACATGCCATTATTTGCCATAGTAACAGAGCTATCTCTCTGAGCTCTCTTTTGT
>CAZJAM010000142.1:0-1282 GCA_964544095.1 uncultured Anaeroplasmataceae bacterium
AATCCGTATGTTTTAGAGCAAGGACAAGATGCAACTATTGGTGGTCAAATTTTAGTTACAAGCGGATATTATGCTTACATTGGAGATGAATCTGAAAGACAAGAAATTGAAATAAAATTCATCACAGGAGAACTTGACTATAACGATATGGATGTCGTTAGTCAGTACTACAAAATTAGAAGCCTTGACTTCTTCGTTGGCATTATAGGAAGTCTAGTTATTTTGGTAATGTTCGTGATGAGTGCGATAAGTTTTATACAAAGGATATTTGACATTATTCTCTTATACATCGTATCGCCGATTAGCGTGTCCACAATTCCAACGGATGATGGACAAAGATTTAAACAATGGAAAGAGATGCTAATCGGTAAGGTGCTTGGAGCATACGGAATAATACTGTCAATGAATTTGTTCTTTATCATAATTCCACAGGTTCAGCAAATCGCATTCTTTGGAAACGCATTTAAGAATGGCATAGTAAAAATTCTATTCTTAATTGGTGGTGCATTTGCTGTCACAAAAGCAAATATTGTAATTGCTAATCTTACAGGTAGCCATGCTGGTGGAAGTGAAACAAGAGAACTTATTGCGAATATGAGAACAGGTAAAAATATCACTCGTGCAATTGGTACAACTGCACTTGGAGTTGGTGGAGCAATACTTGGTGGCAAGACATTTGCAAACGCAAATAAGTCTGGTGGGTTTGCTAGTGGAATGAAAAGCACTTTCACCCAGCCTGCGTCTAAATCAATTGTAGGTTCTGAGGACTCAACCAAAGGAACAAGATATGGACGAATGCCTACAAGAATAGCCTCACTCCCTCTTGGAGTTATGAAAGATATTGCATCAGGTGGAATTGTTGGCGCTGGTAAAAACTTCATCCCAAGACTTAACAATGTTATACGTGGAGATAGCGTTTTCAATCACGCACAAACATTAAAAAAGCCAAACATTGTAAAGGAGAATAATGATGCGAATAATACCGAAAAACACTAAGGTTAAGTTGCAATTTTACAAGAATGTAACCATAACCGATGTGGTTCTTGCTGTGATTGGTCTTGGCTTTTTGGCACTTGCAGTTTCAAGCAATCTACCAAACAAATGGATAGTGGCGATGGTAATTCTTATTATCTTCGCCCCGCTATTCATACCAATTGGAGATGTTAAACTTTACAATGCAATTGGCTATGGCTTAAAGTTTGTATTTGCTAAAAAGAATTTTGCAAAATCAAAACATGGCAAGTCAAACATAGGAACAGTCGTTCCATACTACAAAATTGAA
>CAZJAM010000143.1:0-1244 GCA_964544095.1 uncultured Anaeroplasmataceae bacterium
AGGAGGGTTGCTTACTATTGCCTCAAAAGGTTCTTCGTCCCAATGTTGTGGGTTTATTAGAGTATCTTCATGAGCGATGTTAAATTTATCATAATCAATATCATGCAAAAACATATTTATTCTGCAAAGGTTATAAGTTGTAATATTGATTTCTTGTCCGAAAAATCCTTGACGGACATTATTTTTGCCAAGTATTTTTGCAAACTTCAAAAGAAGCGAACCCGAACCACAAGCAGGGTCATAAACCTTATTGACTTGTGTTTTGCCAACCAATGTTAATCTGGTAAGAAGTTCACTAACTTCTTGAGGAGTAAAAAACTCACCGCCTGATTTTCCAGCATTACTTGCATACATACTCATTAAAAATTCATAAGCATCACCAAACGCATCTATAGAGTTATCCTTATAATCTCCAAGTTTCATATCACCGATGCCGTTTAACAATTTAACAAGCATTTCGTTCCTTTTTGCAACAGTTCCGCCAAGTTTGTTACTATTGACATCAAGGTCATCAAATAGTCCCTTAAAATCATCTTCGCTTTCTCGCCCTTGTGCAGAAGTTTCAATATTATGAAAAACCTTTTCCAATGTCTCATTCAAGTTCGCATCATTTTTTGCTCTTGCACGAACATTGCAAAAAAGTTCACTAGGTAATATAAAGAACCCTTTTGTATTTATCATATCATCTCTAGCTTCTTCCGCTTCACTATCTGAAAGTTTTGAATAATCAAAATCCACTTTGCCATATTCGTGTTCATTCTCATTGATACAATTTGCAAGATTTTCAGAAATATATCTATAAAACATTATGCCTAAAACATATTGTTTGAAATCCCAGCCATCAACACTCCCACGCAAATCATTGGCAATATTCCATATTGCTTTGTGTAGTTCTTCTCTTTCTTGTTCTTTTTTATTATTTGCCATTGTCTTCTCCTAAATATAGTAATCCAAACTAAGTATACCATAAAATTTTCAAAATTGTATTAAATTTTCATATTTTCTTAAATAATATATATTTTAATATATATAGTGAGACAAAAAACGGACTTTGGATAGAAATTAAGCGAATTTTAGAAGCTTGTGTTTTTAATCTCAAAACCTCAATTTGAGATCCTGGCGTGTGCTTGTCTTGATACAAGGCTGTCGCTTCGCTCCAGCAGACAAGCACACGCCAACAAAATAAACCAAATAAAATTGACTCAATTTTAGTAAACAATAAACTAGATAAAACACATTTCTCT
>CAZJAM010000144.1:0-1164 GCA_964544095.1 uncultured Anaeroplasmataceae bacterium
AAATCACTATCTGCACAGGTGGCTTATTTATCATCTTTTTCAAAAAAATCTCTATATGCTAAACTTATATCTTTATTTAATGCCATTATTAATAATTCTTCAACTTTTTCTAACTTATTTTTATGTCCACTATTCATAAAACAGTATAAGTTTAAATAGTCTTGTAAATCTTGTCTTTCAAAGCCACTATGAGAGTTCAAAAATTGCCTTATTAAATCGCATTGATGGTTTATTGGTCTTAAAGGATTATTCTTATCATCTTTTGTTTTTAATAATATCGAATTATAACTTTCATTATTAAGTTCTAATTCTTTTATCAACTCTTTATGACTTTTTTCATCATCATGGATCAATTTTGAGCCTTTTTTTATATGATTCTTAAATGTTTTATCAGTTAGTTCTTTTGTTGTTTTACCTAAGCATTCAACTATTGCAATTATATTTGTCCCGTCATATCCTATACCTATACAATATTGATTACGAGATATTCCCCTAAATTGCTTTCCATTCTTTGTTTCAATATCACTTTTTATTACTTTGTAAAACATTTCATCAATATAAACATTATTTTTTAACTCAATATTATTCTGCCAATCTTTTAATACTAAAAACGTTTTGTGTAGCCAATAAATTGCTGTATTAATACTATTCTTATTTGTTTTTGAGATTAGTGTTGTACTACCATAGTTAAATAAATCTAATAAAAAATTAATCCACTCTGTAATAGATATTTTGTGATTTTCAAATATGGTGTTAGTGGTTACTGTAAATCTTCTATTGCATTGCTTACAATAGTATAATTGTATACCATTTCTTGTTTTCCCTCTTTTTATTATTTTTTCAGATGAACATATTTTACATCGGTTAACTTTGATTGAATTCAATAACTCATTTTCATTGGTAGATGATAAACTTGGATGCTTAAATTTATAATCATTTTTATATTTTTCCATAACAAAAGATTGAATAACAGTTAGCTCTTTACTATTATCCCAAGGAGTCTTTTGCCTAGAAGTATCAATTCTATTCTTCATTTTTGGTGCCCTCTCTGTATTGATGAACAACCATACAGAGGACACCACATCACAATTGCATAGTTGTTCATCAATACATAATTATGATAATATTATACTACTAAAAAGCCACCTGTGCAAATAGTGATTT
>CAZJAM010000145.1:0-1142 GCA_964544095.1 uncultured Anaeroplasmataceae bacterium
TAATCTTATAAGCTTAAAGAATATTTTAATTTAAAAATTCTTCTACCTTATTTATGGGTATAGAATAAGCTATACCATAAATTGGATTTAATGATGAATCTTTCATCCTAAATGTTGTAATTCCAATGAGTCTACCAGAGTTATCAAGTAGAGCGCCTCCACTATTTCCATCATTAATAACTAAATCACATTGAATAACACTTCTATAATTATCATCATAGATAATATTTACAAGTGGAATACTAACTATACCTTCAGTTATACCAATACCATGATTCATTCCATTACCTATAGAATATACTGTGTTTCCAGATTTAATTTCATTACTATCTCCAAATTCAATAGGTCTTAAATCTATACCATCCGTATTTTCTAATTTTATGATTGCCAAATCTAAGGCAGTATCATATTTAATGGTTGTGGCAGTCCTATAATCTTCTTCATATGAAAACCTAATTTCTACATTATCAAAAATTTTATAATTTCCAGATTCTTTATAAGAAACCACATGATAATTTGTAACAAATGTTGCAGTATCATTAATTAAGACTGCTGAGCCATATGAAATAGATTTGGTATCACTATAAGCTTTAACTTCTACAACATTATATAAAGAATTATTAAAAATTTCTTCTGCTGTTGGATTTTTTAATGATTTAATTTTTAACAAAACAAAAATTGAAATCAATATTAGTACAATTATTGATAAAATAGTAAATATTATTTTTCTCATGCGTTTTCTAGATTTTCAATATGTAATCCTAGAGTGTTAGAAATGTCTCCCAAATATGAGTAATCTAAATTAGAATTTAAATCTACACGCTTAACATATAATGAACTAATACCTAAATTGTTTCTATCATAATCATCTTTTGAATACCATTTAAAAGCTATACGATATACATATTTTGTAGTAAATACATCGTATGGGATTCTATGATATTCAATGTATTTACCATAATTTATATCTTCACTCGAAAATAATCCATCATTTTCATATCGTTGGTATTCTCCTTCAAAAAAAGTTATGAATTGATTTACCTTTTCATCAAAAGCCTCATCACTATTGATTGCGTTTGTTGAAAAAAGATTTTTTATTGCCTCGGCATCATTATTTTCTAGAGACGAAATTATTGTTTCAA
>CAZJAM010000146.1:0-844 GCA_964544095.1 uncultured Anaeroplasmataceae bacterium
CAGCGCGACGTCGTGCCGATGTTTTCCATGGAGGAATACCTGGCCGGCACCGCGTCTACGTCGTTCAAGTGGAAATGCTCCAAATGCGGCGCGGAGTTCTATTCCGCATGGGACAATGGCTACGCGTGCGGATGTCCCTTGTGCTCGCCGAAGCCGGGTCGCAAGATGCAGTCCGAGATAGCGGAGTACGTCAGGTCCATCGGCGTGCATGACGTGCAGACCGACAACAGGTCAGTGCTCGGCGGGATGGAGCTCGACGTGTATTCTCCTTCGCGGAAGGCTGCGGTGGAGCTCGACGGCCTGTTCTGGCATACGGCGGAGGGTTTCGTCGTCGACAGGTCGAGCGGGCGCACGACCGGCGGAAAAGGCAGGCTATACCACGTGGGGAAGACCGAGAGATGCGACAAGGTTGGATTAAGGCTTCTGCACGTTACCGACGACGAGTGGATCCACGACAGGCGTCTGTGCATGGCTTTCATCAGGCGGGCTTTCGGGATACGCCGCGAAACAAAGGCCGACTCCGCCAGGGAGATAGACCGCGTATCGGGCGAACGGTTCATCAGGAAGTATTCATTCGACAAGCGGGGCAGGGCTGGAGTTTATTACGGGCTGTTTAAGTCCAGCCATCTCGTATCCGCGATAGGTGTCATGAAGTCCAGGGGCAGGATCAGGCAGGAATGGCAGGTGACCGCGTACGCGACGGTGAACTCCTTCGACGTAGTTGACGGGTTCCGCGTGTTGTACGATTTCTTCGTCGCGTCGAAACGGCCGGAGTCGGTCGTCATGTACCCCGACAGGAGGTTCTTCTCGGCGTTCGACTTCGACGACGCGATGGACTTTGCCG
>CAZJAM010000146.1:854-1141 GCA_964544095.1 uncultured Anaeroplasmataceae bacterium
CCGGACCGTACGACGAGTCAAAGACCACGCTCGGGAACATGCTTGCCGCCGGGTACAGGAGGTTCTTCGACTGCGGAAGCGTGGTCTTTTCCAAGGCGTACGCTGCGGAGGGAAACCAATGACGGCTGAGGAGCTTCTCTAGAAGATAGCCGGGCTCGGCGTGCATAAGTCGAAGCTGCGGAAGTACCTCGAGCGGCATTTTCCGGACCTGCTCGGCGAGGTCATGTCCAGGACCGCGTTCCTGGACTCGGACGGCATGCCGCACACGTTCGCCGAGCGGATGTACT
>CAZJAM010000147.1:0-1075 GCA_964544095.1 uncultured Anaeroplasmataceae bacterium
TTTTGCCTTATGCATTACTTTTTTATTTTATCAATTGCGCTTAATGTTTAGGTGAAACTATGCATTTTGGTGCAATTATATGCCATTTAATTCTTAATATGCAAAATTATCTAAAATTATGTATCTTTATTTACAAACTTTATTTTTATCTGATAACTATTTAACGCATAATAAAAGGTGAGTTTTTTAACTCACCTAGCTTCATTTAATATGGAAATTTTGGAACAATTTGATATTTAATTTTATATTCATCAAATATTTTTTTCTTTTCTAATATACCCTCAGCGTATTCTTTTTTAAATGAATAACCACTTTCTAAATATTTTTTTGACTGAATAAAATTATCACCAGTTAATTTAGAAATAAGTTTTATATTATCTAAAGAAGTTTCATTACCAACTAATATAGATATAACATACTTTGTATTATCTAAATCAATTTGTGAATTATACGTTGTAACAACTTCATAATCACATTTTAAACACTTATTAATAATCTCTCTTCCATTAAATATAACTTTTACTTCATTACCACAATTTGGACATTTAATCATGCTTATAACCTCCAGGATAGAATGTAATCATTTTACCGGGTCTACTTCTATCAATTTGACCATTTTCTTTCATATCTGCTGATAAATGCATGCCATTAGGATAAGCCCAATAATATGAACTAGGAGCTATTACCTTTACATTTAGTTTATTTGCTAAATTTTGAGCGAATCCATATGGATCTTTACCAGTATTACATGAAAGCAATCTAATAGACATACCTTTCTTATAATTTTTATTTCTCTTTAATAATTTTACTAAGTCTCTATGTGAAAGAGAAATTATTTTTTTACCATCTGCTGATATCACTTGTATACACTTTACATTACCATGACCGACCACATCAAATGTATTATTAACATCTTTATCATTTCTATTAGAAATATATTTTAAATAATTATTTGACGGATGATTTAAAACTAAATCACCAACCGATGCCTGTTCATTTAATTTATTTAAAAGTTCAAGATTTTCAAAACTTAATTGACCATGAACACCAATAGATAAACCGCTATTTAGTTTTC
>CAZJAM010000148.1:0-1066 GCA_964544095.1 uncultured Anaeroplasmataceae bacterium
ATAGAGCTCATAACCGTTACTTTGCTTGTATCGAAGTTAGACACATCCAAGGAGGTGAGGGAGGAGCAGTTGCGGAATATAGAGCTCATAACCGTCACATTCTTGGTATCGAAGTTAGACACATCCAATGATGTGAGGGAGGAGCAGCCGTCGAATATACGGCACATATCCGTCACATTGCTTGTATCGAAGCCGCTGACATCAAGATATGTCACGGCAGCACATCCGATGAACATGCCGTACATATTCGTCACATTGCTTGTATCGAAGCCGCTGACATCTATTTCCTTCACATCAGCGCAACGGCAGAAGCACCAGTCCATTCTGGTAATATTGCTGGTGTCCCAATCTGACACATCAAGATGAGTGATGCCGTTGGCGAACGACTTGTCATTATCGAAAAGGGCTCGTATAGACGTGAAATTGGTTAGATTGAGGTGTTTGATATTGATATACCTAATCTGCTCTTTATTGCCGAAGTAAAGAGACTTCTGAGGATAGAAGACCATCATCTTGTTGGCGGGACATTCTATTCTCTGTCTGTCCACTTCGACATAGCTGTCAATTGGATATTGTATGCGCACCCATCCCTGCTTCAGCTTATAGTCAGCCAGCAGATTCCTCGTCTCATCCTCCTTCTGACTCAGATTGCCAAGCTGCGTTGAGATGGAAGCGAGCACACCGTCACGTGTGACCTTCATGGTGAGGTCGGCCGCACCCACCTTGTAGCTGGCAACCACCTTGATGCTGGAGTTGCCTTTGAAGTGGCTCATGTATCGGCAGTAGCCGTCCTCGGGCAGTTCGGCATCGGCATTGAGGCGAACCAGCGGCGAGTAAGAGCCTACGGTGGTGGTGTAGGTCATGGGCAGCTCGGATACCACGGTAGAGCCTTCCATGATGGTGGCCGTTCCGTCAGCCCATGTGTAGGTGTAGTTGTGGGTCTTGCCGCCATAGGTGGCAGTGGCGGTGGCTATTGTGCCGTCCGAGTTGTAGGTATAAGTGTAGTCGATGCCTCGCGTCTCCACCGAAGAGATAGCCTCGGCAAAGACACTCACGTTGCCGTCCG
>CAZJAM010000149.1:0-1048 GCA_964544095.1 uncultured Anaeroplasmataceae bacterium
TGTTATTAAATCAGAGTTATAATAATATTTTGTCACTTTTTTTAATTCATTTTTTAATTCATTTTTTTCTGTCAAAGTATTTAACCCTAAATAATTTTGATTTGATACTACATAATAATCACATTCACTCTTATAAGCTATGTATTTAAATCTTCCTTCTGTAAATGTTATATTATATAGTCCTACCGCTATAAGTATCATAGTGATTGATAGTGCGATAGTAAAAAATACTTTTCTTACTAATTGGCGTGAAAATATTTTATGAGATAATTTAAATATATTTAATACCTTAGTGTTTTCTATAGGATCATATGTTATATCATCACTAGAATCTATATTTATATTCTCTATTTCACCATATGATAATTTTATATATTTATTTGTATATTTCTCTAATAGTTCTATATCATGTGATGATACTATTACAAGTCTTTCTTTAGATAATTCTTGTAATGCTTCCATTACAATTATTGAATTTTCTAAATCAAGAGATGCGGTTGGTTCATCTGCTAATACTATCTTTGTCTTTTTTATAATAGTTATTAATATAGATACTCTTTCTTTTTCTCCACCAGAGAGTTTTCTTACTTCTATATCCATTAAATCATCTATTTTTAATAATTTAGTGTATTTCTCTATATCTTCTTTAACATTTTCTTTTAAAATACCACATACGTTAAGTATTGCGTCTATATTATCTCGTACATTAAGATTATTAAATAATAAATTATCTTGATATATATATCCAACTATTTTCTTTCTTAAAACATTTATATCATTGTCATTTATACTATCATAATCATAACCATATACTTTTATTTTTCCGCTTGTCTTTTTTATACTTAAAGATATTAAATTAAATATTGTAGATTTTCCACTACCACTTTTTCCTTCTAGCGCAATTAATCCTTTTGATGGTAGGCAAAAACTTACGTTTTTTAAAACGTTTGAAGTTATTCTACCATTTTCATATATTACACTAACATTATCAAATAAAATCATATTTTTTACTCCTAATCTAGTCTAGGTATACTAATCCTTCTACTCT